>CBDUAW010000180.1:0-5658 GCA_965365215.1 uncultured Eudoraea sp.
AATCGTGCAAATGTTGGGCAAGGGCATAGTCTGCCTCACTTCTTGAATTGATCTTTTCCAAGGGCAGGGAATTTAGGGCATCAATGATATACTGATGATGCGGTGGGTAAAACTTTGGCGCAATATCAGCAACAATTAATTTCTCAACAGCATCTGAATGGGTGCAGGCAAACTCCATGGCGGTTTTACCTCCCATTGAATGCCCCAGTATAGCGGCCTTATCCATTTCATGAAAATCCATATACCGCTTTACATCATCGGCCAATAAGCTATAGTTAAAGGCTTCAGACCAGAAGCTCCGTCCATGGTTCCGCTGATCTACCAGGTGTACTTCAAATCCAATTCGCGCGAATTGGGTCCCAAGGGTTTTCCAGTTATCAGACATGCCCAAAAAGCCGTGAAGAATTAACAGAGGACTACCTTCCCCGATTATTTTGGAATGCAGTATATCCATTATTTTAATCGGTGTATATACATATTTATAACGTTCTCCAACCCAAGATAGAGGGATTCACAAATAAGCGCGTGACCAATGGAAACCTCCAGAAGATGAGGAACATTTTTTTTGAAATAAGCTATATTATCCAGGCTAAGATCATGCCCGGCATTGATGCCCAGGCCGTGCTGATGTCCTACTGTTGCTGCCTCTGAAAAGGCCTTAACACCTGCCAGATTACCCGCTGAATAATCCCTGGCAAACTGCTCGGTGTAAAGCTCTATCCTGTCGGTTCCGGTTTCAGCCGCCCCTTCCACCATATGAATATCCGGGTCTACAAAGATGGAAGTCCTTATTCCTTCGTTCTTAAAATGCGAAATCACTTCCTTTAAAAATTCCTTATTTTTTTTGGTATCCCATCCGGCATTTGAGGTAATGGCATCTTCGGCATCAGGTACCAGAGTTACCTGAGTTGGTTTAATATCAAGAACGAGATCCATAAATTTTGGAATGGGATTGCCTTCAATATTATATTCTGTGATAACAACCTTTTTAAGGTCTCTGGCATCCTGGTACCTTATATGCCGCTCATCCGGTCTCGGATGTACGGTTATGCCCTGAGCTCCAAATTCCTGGACGTCTCCAGCTACTTTTATCAAATCCGGGACATTGCCACCTCTGGAATTTCGGAGTGTCGCAATTTTGTTGATATTTACGCTTAGTTTTGTCATATCCCTCGCAGCTTTATTTAAAGCTTACAAAAATACAAATAAGGCACAGCTTTTGATACTTAAAATTAGTAATTTGCAAAAGTTAATAAGCCCATGCATATTCAAGCGCAAATCATAAATACCTTGCCCATTTTCGGATTAGACGATTCGATGGTAGAAGTTATTGAGTTTTTTCAGCACACTACCTTTTCTCATGTTGCCATTGCAGATGACAAAATATTTCTAGGAGTATTGTCCGAAACAGACTTGGATTCCTTTGAACATGTAAAAAGAGTTGAGGACTACCGGTATGACCTTGAATCCTTTTTCGTAAAGAATCAGGCCTCATGGCTCGATGTTTTGGAGATGTTTGCCAGGAATGAGGCTAACTTATTACCTGTGCTAAATGAAGAAGACCAAGTAGTAGGGTATTATGATTTAAACGATGTTGTTGCGGAGTTTATAGACACACCCTTTTTTATTGAACCAGGCGCTATCCTTGTAGTGGCTAAAGGCATAAAAGATTACTCCTTTAGTGAAATTGCTCAAATTGTGGAAAGTAACAATGCCAGGCTTTTGGGTGCATTTATAACGGAAGCAAAAAATGATGTCATACAAATTACCTTAAAAATCACTTCTGCAAATAATAATGAGGTAATACAAACATTCCGTCGCTATAACTACAATATCCTCTTTGGCAACAATGATGATCAGTTCCTGGAAGATCTTAAAAAAAGATCCGATTATTTGGATAAATATCTAAACGTATAGCAACCATGAAAGTCGCTATTTACGGGCAGGTTTATCAGGAAGATGCACTAGACTATGTACTGGAGCTGCTCGAAGAATTGGATAAAATTTCGGCCACTGTACTTATTGAAGCTGAGTTTTTTAAGCTCCTTTCGGAAAAGAATCAGCTTCCTGAAATTGATGTTTTTACGGATAGTTCAGGACTGGACAGCAGTTTTGACCTGCTGGTTAGTTTTGGAGGAGACGGCACTATTCTTAGGGCTACCACTTTTATAAGAGATCTGGGGATTCCCATAGTTGGTGTAAACACTGGAAGGCTTGGATTTCTTTCTACCTTCAGGAAAGAAGAGGTTAGGCGGGTTGTTTCGGAATTTTTAGCCGGAGCCTATCACCTGGTGGAAAGAAGCCTGGTAGAAGTAACTGCAGATTTTGAAATCCCTGAATTTGGAGATTTGAATTTTGCATTGAATGAGGTTTCGGTAAGCAGAAAGGACACAACCTCTATGATTACCATAGAGACCTATTTAAATGATGAATACCTGACTTCCTATTGGGCCGACGGACTAATTATCGCCACCCCTACCGGATCAACAGGTTACTCCTTGAGTTGTGGGGGGCCTGTTATTACCCCAACGGCGCAATCTCTGGTTATCACACCCATAGCGCCCCATAACCTAAACGCAAGACCACTGGTCATTGATGACGATACCGTAATACGAATTAAGGTGTCCGGAAGGGAAGACCACCATCTAGTTTCATTAGATTCAAGGATTGCCAGTATAGAGAACGGACAGGAGCTAACCGTGAGAAAAGCAGGGTTTAAGATAAAGATGGTGGAGTATACTTCCGAAAGTTTTCTGAAAACCATACGAAACAAATTACTATGGGGCGAAGACAGGCGCAATTGAGGCCATTCTGAACAATAAAAGCGCCTTATTCCTGTTTATCAATGGAGAAAAGCATTTTGCCCGTAAAAGGAATAATTCCTCAAAAGGCTATATTTGCAAACTTTTGAATTTGATGAGGGGATTCACACTTGTTATTCTTTTACTTTTATTTGGGGAACTTTACGCCCAGACCTATGAAGTTGGCCTTTTCGGAGGGGCAGCCAATGCTATTGGTGATGTTGGGAAAATGAATTATATAGCACCCAGTGGTGCAGCCTTCGGAGGCATTTTCAAATGGAATAAAAGTAAGCGCTATGCCTGGAGGGGATCTGTTCTTTATGGTCGGTTTACCTTTGATGATGCCAAATCCTCAATTTCATCAAGAAACCAAAGGGGATATGTCCTTGATAATTCTGTAAAGGAAGCTTCCATAGGACTTGAATTTAATTTTGTAGAATACAATCTTCATAAAGTTGGTCCCGCATTTACACCTTATCTATATACCGGGATTGCTTATTTCAGATATAATTATAATTACTTTGATGCCGGACTTTTTCAGGATATTGATCAGGAAGACGGTGCTTTTGCCATTCCTATGACCGTTGGCGTTAAGGGTAGATTAAACCAATTTCTTATTTTAGGGGCCGAAATTGGAGCCAGGTATACTTTTACGGATAATTTAGATGGAAGTAACCCAGAAGGTTCTAACTTTGAACAATTTAGGTTTGGGAACATTTTCAGCGATGACTGGTATGTTTTTTCTGGAATTACCTTAACTTATACCTTTGGCAGAAAACCGTGCATGGACTGCTTTGAGTAGAAATAAATGAACACTATTGAGGATTTAAATCAGGGGAAGCTTCCCAGGCACCTCGCTATTATTATGGATGGTAATGGTCGGTGGGCCAAACAGCGTGGACGACTCCGTGTATTTGGGCATGAAAACGGGGTAAAAGCCGTTCGGCAAACCGTGGAGAATTGTGCTAAAATTGGAATCGACTTTCTTACCCTTTATGCATTTTCAACTGAGAACTGGAAACGTCCCAAACGTGAAGTGGATACCCTCATGAAATTACTGGTCTCCTCCCTGAAAAAGGAGCTTTCCACCCTCAACAAAAACAATATTAAACTAAATGCTATAGGGAATATTTCCACCCTTCCTGCCAAAGCATACGAAGAATTGCAGGAAGTAATAACCAAAACGGAAAATAACTCGGGAATGATCCTGACCTTAGCCCTTAGCTATGGGGCCAGGGAAGAGTTGAAGCAAGCCGTACAGTGTATAAGCTCCAAAGTTAAAAATAATATAATTTCCCCCGAATCTATTGATGAAACCATTATAAATAACCATCTTTACACGCATAATTTGCCAGACGTCGATTTGCTAATCCGAACCAGCGGGGAACATCGGATCAGCAATTTTTTACTTTGGCAGATAGCATACGCCGAATTATATTTTTTAGATGTATTTTGGCCCGATTTTAGAGAGCATCATTTGGTAGAGGCCATATTAAATTACCAAAACAGAGAACGAAGATTTGGAAAAACTAGCGAACAACTTAACTTGTGAACGGAACAAATGCCGATCACTTGCACCTCTTTTAACCCTCCTTTTACTTTTATTTAGCACCCTTACCTTTGGCCAGGACATTGAGTATGATAAAAACAAAACCTATATTCTCGGTGGCCTACAGGTAACAGGATTGCAAAGTTATAACGAGCAAACGGTAAAGACGTATACCGGGCTCAGAGAAGGACAACCCATATCATTCCGGGGAGATCAGATCAGTGGGGTAATTAAAAAACTTTGGGGATTGGAACTCTTTAGTGATATTGAAGTATATATCACCAAGGTAGAAGGAGAAAATATCTTTTTAGAACTGTTTATCAGAGAAAGGCCAACCTTATCAAAGGTTACTATTTATGGCGTAAAGAAGCGAAAGGTTGAAGGGATAATTAATGATACCGACCTGAAAAAAGGAAAGAAGATTACAGAGAGCCTTATTGCAAACACCAAAAACTTCCTTCAGAATAAATACAAAAAACAGGGATACCTGAATGCCAAGGTAAATATAGCTACTGCCAAGGATACCTCTGAGACGAATGCGCAAAGCATGGTTATCAATGTAAAAAAGGGGGATAAGGTAAAAATTAAGAACATCGTTTTTGAAGGTAATGAGGAACTTTCGAGCAAAAAACTTCGGAAGGCCCTCAAAAATACTAAAAAGAAGCTCCCGGGACGCTTTTGGAAAAAGTCGAAATACATTGAGGACGACTACCAGGAAGACCTTGGTTCCCTTATCGACAAATATGCAGAAAACGGGTTTCGCGATGCCCGTGTTATTTCAGATACTATCCTGAGCGTTAATGATAATAATATTGATATCAAGATAAAGGTAGAAGAGGGAAACAAGTATTATTTCGGCGATATAAATTTTGTTGGGAATTCAGTATACTCAGACAGGGTATTGAACCAGGTCCTGGGAATAAAAAAAGGAGCAACGTATAACGGGGTTCTTCTAAGGGAAAGGATAGCAGATGATTCTAAACCAGATGCCAATGATCTTACAAATCTCTATCAGAATAACGGTTATCTCTTTTCTCAAATCAACCCGGTTGAAGTCTCAGCACAAAATGATACCATCAATTTTGAAATAAGGATAATAGAAGGAAAAGAGACCTTTCTAAACCACGTAACAGTCACCGGTAATGATAAGACCAATGATCATGTTATCTTCAGGGAATTGAGGACCCGGCCGGGACAGCGCTACAGCAAAGACAATATAATCCGTAGTGTTCGTGAACTTGGTCAATTAGGATTCTTTGATGCGGAACAGATCAAACCAGACATCCAAAATCCAAATCCCAATGACGG
>CBDUAW010000181.1:0-5643 GCA_965365215.1 uncultured Eudoraea sp.
AACAGCAAGCCCAATCCTTCCCACTCCTTCACCGGTTGGGAACCCACTTTCTTCTGTAGAAATTTTGGTCCAGCTATCACCCCTATCTGTGCTTTTATAAATAGCGGAACCACTACCATTACCCGTAAAGTTCCAGGCTTTTCTGTCCTTTTCCCAAGCAGCAGCAAAAAGGACGTTAAAATTGTTAGGCGTGGCAGCCAGGTCTATAATACCAGAGTTTTCGCTAATAAAAAGAGTCTTTCTCCAGGTCTGTCCTCCATCAATTGTTTTGTAGATCCCTCGTTCTTCATTAGGGGTATAAAGGTGCCCTGTTACGCCAATGACCACCTCTTCAGGATTAGTGGGGTTTATTAAAATACGTCCAATATGATGGGAATCCCTCAGGCCCATATTCTGCCAGGTTTTTCCCATGTCTGTAGATTTTAAGATTCCTATTCCCGCATAAGAAGACCTTGAAGAATTGTTTTCCCCGGTACCAACCCAGATGGTCTGTGTTTTCCAGTGTACAGCAATATCTCCTATGTTTTGAGTGGCAGTTTGATCCATTACCGGAACAAAGGAAACCCCATTATTCGCTGTTTGCCAAAGCCCTCCTGAGGCATAGGCTACGTAAAATTCCACAGGATTATCAGGATTTACCTCCACATCCACTATCCGGCCACTCATTACTGTGGGACCAATATTTTCAAATAGGATGTTCTTAACCAAAGAGGTTTCCTGCATTTCTTTCTTAACGGTAAGACCTTGTTGTATTTCTGCAGCTGTACTGATTTTCTGGGCAAAGGTGAAATTGATAAGGAGGAAGCAAAGTAGTAACAGAATATTTCTCATAAGTGTTATGATTAATTAAAAGCTGAAGTGAAAGTATGAATTTGTATGGGGGAGTACAAGACTTTTTTGTATTCGGGTTGCTTCAAACTAACTTCTGCAGGAATAGGATTCTCGTACAAAATTAAATAACCACGGTTTGTTGAGGTTCCCTTTATTCTCTATTTTTGGACAAACCGCTACAATGAAATACGACCTTATCCCTTCCAGCTTATTCATAAAAAACCGCCATAAATTTATGGCGCAAATGAAGTCTTCAAGTCTGGCAGTTTTCAATTCAAACGACATATATCCAATAAGTGCAGATAGCACTATGCCATTTCAACAACACCGTGACATATTTTACCTGAGTGGGGTTGATCAGGAAGAGTCCATATTGTTACTATTTCCTGATTCCATAGATCCAAAACACAAGGAAGTGTTATTCGTGAGGGAGACCAATGAACATATTGCAATTTGGGAAGGAGAAAAATTAACCAAGGAAAAAGCAACAGAAGTATCCGGAATCTCTACGGTGTATTGGTTAAGTGATTTTGACAAGGTGTTTTTTGATTTAATGACCGAGACGGGGACCATATATTTTAATACCAATGAGCATTACCGTCAGTCTGTTCAAACGCAAACCAGGGAAGATCGATTTATTAAAAAATGTAAGGAAGATTTTCCGGCACATCAGTGGGCAAAGAGCAATCCCATCCTGCAACAAATAAGAGGCGTTAAGGAAGATGAGGAGATATCGGTTCTTCAGCATGCTTGTAATATTACCGAAAAAGGATTTCGACGAATATTAGGATTTGTGAAGCCCGGGGTTTGGGAATATGAGATTGAAGCCGAGTTTCTGCACGAGTTCATCAGAAATCGCTCCAAGGGATTCGCCTACACCCCCATTATAGCCTCTGGTAATAATGCGAATGTGCTCCATTATATTGAGAATAATCAACCGTGTAAATCAGGCGATCTGATCCTTATGGATGTGGGAGCTGAGTACGCTAATTATGCCAGTGATATGACTAGGACTATCCCGGTTAATGGACGCTTCACTGACCGACAAAAGGCAGTTTACAATGCTGTTCTGAAGGTAAAAAATGAGGCTACAAAAATGCTGGTACCAGGCACCTTATGGGCAGAATACCACAAAGAGGTAGGTAAGATTATGACGGATGAATTGCTCCAACTTGGACTCCTGGACAAGGCAGATGTTCAAAAGGAAGATCCGGATTGGCCCGCCTACAAAAAATACTTTATGCACGGAACAAGCCACCATATGGGTTTAGACACTCACGACTACGGGGAACTCAAAACCCCCATGAAAGCCAATATGGTATTTACCGTAGAGCCGGGAATCTATATTCCTGAGGAAGGTTTTGGAATACGGCTGGAAGACGATGTGGTGATCCAAAAGTCTGGAGCCCCTTTAAACCTTATGAAAAATATCCCAATTGAAATTGAGGAAATAGAGGATTTAATGCAGTCTTAGAAAACCTTTTTTCTAAAATTGGCCAATGAAAATACGAGTATTGCCGGGATGACCCAACCCAGGCTTAGGCCCTTCAGTGGAATCCAGGTGGTAAATTGGGAAACCTTTTCTCCCCAGCCAATACTATTTAGGAAGTCAGGAATACTAAAGAGGATAGTGACCCCTACCACCCATCTAAAAACGGAAGGGGCAGCCCACTTTTCCGGTAACACATTTAGAATAATAAGAACAATAGTAATTGGATAGATAAACATAAGGGCAGGCAGGGCTACGGCTATTATATAATCTACTCGCAATTGCCCCATCAGGACACCTAAAAAAGCCCCTATAAATGCGACTACAAAGTAGGCTCGTTGTGAATTTCCAAATCGGGATTTTACAAAGTCTGCTGTTCCTGCCACAATACCTACTGCGGTAGTAAAACATGCCAAGCTGATGAGGATGCTTAGGGCAAGATTGGCATTTGACCCGAGGATATAGTTGCTGATGCCATTGAGTAGCCCTGTTCTGCTGATACCATCTTCAAATTGGTCATGGAAAAGTGCTCCGGTAAGAATGAGTCCGGCATAAATTATCAGAAGTGCCATCCCGGCCATCCACCCGGAACGGGCAATCATTTTCTTTTTCTCTTCGAAGTCGCCGAATCCGTTTTTCAGGTTCAGGGAAATAATGATTACACCTCCTACTACCACTGCTCCTATGGCATCAAAGGTCTGATATCCTTCCAGGATGCCCTCAGAAATTGGGTGAGCAAAAGAGGAGGCACCCATGTTAAATTGGAACGAAAACAAGCTAGTTCCAATTATTGCCAGTAGAATTAGAATAATAGCAGGGGTAAGAAACTTTCCTATAATATCCAGAATTTTGGAACGGTTAATGACAAAGATGAATACCAGGGCAAAGTAGGCGATACTGGTAGCCAGTGGAGGGCTGTTAAATATCGGGGCAATAGCCATTTCATGGGTAACCGACGCTGTCCTTGGCGAGGGAAGAGCAATAGATATTGCATACACCGTGTAACAGTAAATAAGGCTGAAAACAGGGGATATCTTCCTGGCAAAATCAAACATAGTCCCTTGTAATCTGGCGTGGGCTATAATCCCAAGGATAGGAATAAAAACGGCTGAAATTGAAAACCCCAGGACTACAAGACTCCAATCCTGCCCTGCCTTAAATCCTAGCAGCGGGGGTAAGATGAGGTTCCCTGCCCCGAAGAATAAAGAAAACAGGGCCAGGGCAGTTATAAAGGTTTCTTTGCGGTGTTTCATTTGGCCAGGAAAGGGGAAAGATAAAAGAATTATTATGGAATTGTATAATCCATTTGGGTAGTAAAGCTCGTATTTTATCGAAAAAGAGGTTACTTGTCGAATTTCTCATAAAATTTGCAGAGACCATCCAATAAATTCACCGAAGGTATCGTTGAATAACATGAGTACTCTAATGGGAATGGACAATATTGTATAATCGCATTTAAGGTCCCCAAAAATCCTGCTAATGCAACCCAATTAACCTGCGTTATGAAGAAAGTATTTTGTTCCATTTTCGGTCACCACTACTCTGTTTCGAAGAAAGTGACCATGCACATAAAGGAATACAAATGTGTACATTGCGGCAAACACGTCACAACTGATGTAAGCGGCAATTTATCTATTCTTACCCCTGAACTTCAGGAAATAAATGAAACGCTGGAAGAACTGTATCAGAAAAGACATGGTTCTGTCCAACAAGTGGCATAACTAATCTGGATTGAAAGCATTCCAGCCCTGTGCCGTTAAAGGTATTTTAGAGTTATTCCTGGAAATCAAGAAAGCGCCTTCATTCTTATCTGTTATGTGCCCCAAGACAGTGAGGTTAGGATTGCCCTTAATTTTCGGGAATTTTTTGTTATAACTTCCTTGGTATTGAATTACACATTTCAACAACACTTGAGACAAATAATAAGGGGCTATTCGAATAGAATAGCCCCTTAATGCTAATTAGATCAACTTAAAGCTTAGTGAATCTCAATGTGACATCATAAGTTGGATTTCCACAGCCTCCATCATCAACATTGTCTACTAGAATAATTTCAAAGCTGCTGTCATCTGCAGGATTAAAAACAGCTGATATTGCCTGTGTTTCCCATTTTATGGAACCTCCACAGCCCAGTCCGGTGTTATGATTCGGCGCAATAATCTTACCACAAATTAAGTTGAATTCAAGAGTCTGGGAGAATCCTCCAATATCTGGTAACCACGTAAAACTGTCCACGACCCTTTGCGTTCCTGAGGGAGCACTTATGTTGACATTGCTATCAGCAGCAAATCTACCAAACCCCCCGGAACCAGACACCAATTCCATCTGATATAATCCTGAAAACAAAGAAGAATCAAGGTCACATACTACATTAGCCGGATAGGTAAATGGTGAGTTAAAGAATACACCTGTGATATTTCCTTCCAGATTTCCAGAGGAAAATACTGAACCATCCGTTAAGTTTAATGACAAACGGAAGCGAAAAACATCGCCCCCATCAATGTCGGTTGAAGGATCGAGCCCCATAAGATCAATGGCTTCTTGAGCACCTACAGAAATAACAGCTCTGGGGAGCCCTGATTCTCCACTAACCGAAAATGATGAAGCAGGAATATTTGCGATTAATGCTTCCGAAACGCTACTGTCACCATTGTCTGGAGTCTGGTCCTGAAATTGAACAAAAACATCTACCGATTCAAGTAATCCCCCATCTTGATCATCCCATTCTTCAACTTCTACCGAGAATTCGGAACCTGTAATGTTGTTCAGGTCAATGGTGGGAGATATAATTGTGATTGTTCGCAGTCCACCCGCGGTCCCAACCTCTTCGGTTATGGTTTCGAATGGCAATTTATCTTCATCCTCACAAGCTGTGAAGATTATGCACATGCTTACGATAATAAGTTTAACTATATTTTTCATTTTGATATGATTTTTGTTAGTCGATAAAGTCAGCCGGATTGTTGTCCCAGAATACCTGCACATCTTGGTCGCTTTTCTGATCCACATTGGAATTGGAGTCTACAAAAACCTGCGGATAGAAAAATGAACGAATAAATGGACCTGGTTGGGCAATTCTTGTTGGCTGTAAATTAGGTAATCCCGTTCTGCGATAAGTGTTGTATGCCTCAACTCCATTTCCCCAAAGTGCAATAAAATATTCTTTAGTAATAACGGCCAATTTGTCCTGAATGGTGGAGGCATTATCATATAAATCTAAAACAACAGCAACATAAGCGTCTATATCGGTTGGGGTTGCGGCTAATCCGGCATCAACGTTTGCAGGCGCAAAGTTGATTACCTTATCCATAGACTTACGTATG
>CBDUAW010000182.1:0-5607 GCA_965365215.1 uncultured Eudoraea sp.
AGACTTTCAGGAGAGCAATTTTTTTGAGAAGCTGGAACCCGGATTTTTAACGGTGTATGTTCGTGATCTTAACGGTTGCGGTATTACGGAAAAAGAGGTGGCAATTCTGGGTTACCCTAAATTCTTTACGCCCAACGGAGATGGTGTAAACGATTACTGGCAGATCACGGGTATTAATGGGGAGTTCGGAGCCGATGCGCAAATTGCCATCTATGATCGTTATGGGACTTTTGTAGCTCAAATAAGCCCAAATGAGAAGGGTTGGAATGGCAGTGCTAATACCGGGGCCTTGCCGGCATCGGATTATTGGTTTAGTGTGATTTTAAAGAATGGAAGGGAGTTTAAAGGTCATTTTGCCTTAAAGAGGTAAACAATATGAAACGGATTGTATTTTTTCTGCTTTTGATCTTGGTACAGCATTATGCCGTGGCCCAGGAATGCAATTCTCCTGTTCTGACCAACCCCTTGAACGGTTCGGTTGACGTACCCGTTACCACCAGTATTTCATGGGAAGAAGTAGTAGGTGTCCCGGGATACATTATCTCAATAGGAACCACCCCCGGAGGTACCGATATTATCAATCAGCGAAATGTGGGAAGCGCACTTTCCTATACACCTCCTCTGGGTTTACCCGAAAATACAGAGGTCTTTGTCACGATAACGTTGTTCTTTTTTGACGGGGGTATCCCGAATATTGTTTGTGAGAGTGAACGATTTACAACAGCGGATGTGACCACACCGCCACCTTGTACTACCCTGAGTTTTCCGCAAAATGGGGCAACCAATGTCAATATTGGCACCAATATAACCTGGGATTATGCTCCTACTGCCACAAGTTACAGGTTGTCTATTGGAACAAGCCCCGGAGGTACCGATATTCTGAACGATCAGGATGTGGGGAATGTGCTGAGTTATAATCCACCGGTTGACTTTCCCATAACGACACAAATTTACGTTACGGTTACTCCGGTCAACGGCAATTTACCGGATCCCAATTGTACGGAAGAGAGTTTTGAAACCGGAGGTAATGCAACCCCACCCGGTTGTACCAATCTGATAGGAGCCGTTGTGGATGGCTCCATAAATGTGCCCTTAACCCCGCGATTAGAATGGGTAGATGTTCCTGAAGCCGATGGCTATCGGGTTACCATTGGAAGTTCTCCCTTTACCGCCGAAGTTCTGGACAACGTTGTTTTTAATACCAATTCAACCCTGGTGATCAATTTTGATCCCAACCGGACTTTCTTTGTGACTATTATCCCTTTTAACGATGCCGGAGACGCCATTGGTTGTATTCAGGAATCGTTCTCCACCATTTTGGGCTGCGGTCCGTACTTTGATGCGATAACAGGGGAATTGGTCCTGATTAATCCTGAGATCTCCCTCCCCGATATTATTTCCTTTTGCGAGAATGAATCCCCCTTTGTATTAAGTAGTAGCGATACGGCGGAAGGATTTCGCTGGTTTCAGGTAGACCGCTTTGGAAATGAGACACTTATCTCGGATACGGCCGATGTATCCCTGACAGAACCGGGGCAATATCGATACGAGGCATATAATACGGTAACACAGGCAGGGCTGGGGAACATTGAATGTCCTTCCACAAAACTATTTGAAGTAGTTTCCTCCGAAATAGCCACCATTACGGATATTCGTATTACAGCTGAGGCAACCGGAGTAAGGATTACTGTGGCAGCTGAAGGCGCTGGGGATTATGAGTATTCCCTCAACAACATAAACGGCCCTTACCAGGATAGCAACATTTTCAATAGCGTATCTCAGGGATCCTATACGGTCTTTGTGCGCGACAAAAATGGTTGTGGAATAGTTCAGGAAGAAGTAGTCCAGGACCTTACCTTGGAAGGTTTTCCTAAGTTCTTTACCCCTAATGGAGACGGTGTAAATGACTTCTGGCAATTTATACCCCCGCAAGGAGGAGGAGATCTGAACCTGGATGTGATCACTATTTTCGACCGTTATGGGAAGTTCCTGGTTCAAATAGCCCCCGACTCACGGGGCTGGGATGGTAATTACAATGGACAACCCTTACCATCTACGGATTATTGGTTCCGGGCAACCACCACGGAAAACCAGAGTGTGGAGGGGCATTTCTCCTTAAAAAGATAGCCCCGATCAAATTGATAATTAGAACAATGTTTCGAAAAACAGTCATTCTAATACTTCTGATTTTTGGAGTTTCGCTGCAGGCTCAGGATTGCCCCTTACTGAGCAATCCGCGAAACGGGTCAGTAGGTGTGCCGGTAAACACTACCATAACGTGGCCAGCGGTAGATGGGATTATAGGATATCTTATTTCCTTGGGGACAACCCCCGGAGGAGGAGAAATCCTTAACAGGCGTTCGGCAGGCCTGAATAACTCCTACACCCCGGAAGTGGGCCTGCCAGAAAATACTACCATCTACGTAACTATCAGCTTGTTCCTTGACAGTGAGCCTTTGAAGATATGTGCCGGAGAATCTTTTACAACAGAAGATGTTACCACTCCCCCGGTTTGTACCAGCCTTAACGATCCGATAGACAATGCCTCAGGAGTTAATGTGAACACAGATATTAGTTGGAATTATGCCCCAAGGGCAACCAATTACAGACTTTCCATCGGGACCAGTCCGGGAGGTGTTGATCTTTTGGATAATTTTATTACGGGCAATGTCCTAACGTATAACCCTGGGGAAGAACTCCCCATGGATCAGGAAATATTCGTTCAGATCACCCCTTTTAATGAAAATGGGGATGCCTCGAACTGTCGGGAGGAAAACTTTTCCACGGGGATGGAAATTATTAATTGTGTTGAAGTACTCGATCCTCTAACCGGAGAAATGACGAATATGAAACCAGAAATCGATTTTCCGGATGAAATAGGACTTTGTCTGGGATCGCTGCCCAATATTCTGACCAGTGATGACAACGCAGATGGTTTTATATGGTACCGCATTAATGAAGATAATTCAGAAACACTGCTATCTGTTAATAATACCGTGGAAATATCGGAAGTTGGCGATTACAGGCTGGTATCATACAATCTTTTTGGACAGGAAGACAATCCTACCCAATGTGAGAGTTCAAAAGTATTTCGGGTGATAATTTCGGAACGTGCAGAAATCATTTCAGTTGATATAGAAAGGATCGGAAATTCCCTCAGAATTGAGGCTATGGTTGCTGGTGCTGGGGATTATGAATATGCCCTCGATGATGAAACGGGGCCTTATCAGGAGAGTTCGGTGTTTCTGAGTGTTCCGTATGGCTATCACACCTTATACGTACGAGATAAAAATGGTTGTGGGGTAAGCTCCCGGGTGCTTGCCAGAAATATTGTTAAGGATGATTTTCCCAGATTTTTTACTCCCAATGGGGATGGTATCAATGACTACTGGCAGTACATTCCCCCCAAAAATAAAGGTGAAATAGAACTGGAAATGATCCATATTTTTGATCAATATGGAAATCTGATCACACAAATTGATCCTGATTCAGCGGGATGGGACGGCAGTCTTAACGGCCTTCCCCTGCCCTCCTCAGATTATTGGTTTAAGGCTACGGACTATTTAAATTTTGAATACAGCGGTCATTTTACTTTAAAAAGATAGAATATTTTAGCTTTTCAGAAACAACATAAGTGTACCTGCTTTTGTACTTTTAATTTTTTAATTTGAAAAAGCGAGTCAGGTGAAGTTTAAAGTTGTTTCGGAATTCAATCCAACCGGGGATCAGCCAGAGGCCATTAGGCAGCTCTCTGATGGTATTGAGGAAGGCGAGCGATACCAAACCCTACTGGGGGTTACAGGTTCGGGCAAAACTTTTACGATAGCTAACGTAATTGAAAAGGTGCAACGGCCAACACTTGTCCTTGCTCACAACAAGACACTAGCTGCTCAACTCTATTCGGAGTTCAAACAATTTTTCCCTGAAAATGCTGTAGAATATTTTGTGAGTTACTATGACTACTACCAGCCTGAGGCCTATATCCCTACCAGTGGGCTTTATATAGAGAAGGATTTATCCATTAATGAGGACATTGAGAAATTGCGCCTTAGCGCAACCTCCAGCCTCCTCTCTGGCAGAAGGGATGTTTTGGTTGTGGCCTCGGTTTCCTGCCTTTATGGTATTGGAAATCCTGTAGAATTCCAGAAAAATGTGATCTCCATAAGGAAAGACCAGGTAATAGCCAGGACCAAATTCCTGCATGAACTGGTGCAGAGCCTTTATTCCAGGACCACGGCCGACTTTCGCAATGGAAATTTTCGTGTAAAGGGAGACGTTGTGGATGTTTTCCCCAGTTATGCGGACCACGCTTACAGAATTCATTTCTTTGGTGATGAAATAGAAGAGATTGAGGCTTTTGACCCCTACAAGAATAAAATTCTTGAGGTTTATGAAAACCTCAATATTTATCCTGCCAACATGTTTGTAACCTCTCCTGATATTCTTCAGAATGCCATCCATCAGATTCAGGATGATCTGGTTCATCAGGTGGACTATTTTAAAGAAATCGGAAAGCCGCTCGAAGCCAAACGCCTTGAGGAGCGTACAAACTTTGATCTGGAAATGATCCGTGAATTGGGGTATTGCTCAGGGATTGAGAATTATTCCCGCTACCTTGACGGCAGAGAGCCCGGCACCCGTCCCTTTTGTTTACTCGATTATTTTCCACAAGATTACCTGATGGTTGTAGATGAAAGTCATGTGACCATTCCACAAGTTCATGCAATGTATGGAGGAGACCGCTCACGAAAAGAAAATTTGGTGGAATACGGCTTTCGCTTACCCGCGGCTATGGACAACCGCCCACTGAAGTTCGAAGAGTTTGAGGCGCTTCAAAATCAGGTGATTTATGTAAGTGCTACTCCGGCCGATTATGAATTGGAACACAGTCAGGGTGTCTATGTGGAACAGGTAATACGGCCTACTGGCCTATTAGACCCAGTAATTGAGGTAAGGCCAAGTAAAAATCAAATAGACGACCTTGTAGAGGAAATTCAAAAACGGGTGGAACGGGATGAACGTACGCTGGTCACCACACTTACCAAAAGAATGGCTGAGGAACTGGCCAAATATCTTGCCAGGATCAATGTACGATGCAGGTATATACACAGCGATGTGGACACCCTGGAGCGAGTAGAAATTATGCAGGATTTGCGAAAGGGGATATTCGACGTCCTTATTGGGGTAAATCTGCTAAGAGAAGGGTTGGATTTGCCGGAAGTATCCCTTGTGGCCATTATTGACGCGGATAAAGAAGGATTTTTGCGAAGTAACAGATCCTTGACGCAAACGGTAGGAAGGGCCGCACGTCATTTAAATGGCAAGGCCATTATGTATGCCGATAAGATCACCGATAGCATGCAGAAAACAATTGATGAGACTATTTACAGGAGGACCAAGCAAATGGCCTATAACAAAGAAAATGGCATTATCCCAAAAGCGCTGAATAAGAGCCTCGACAATGCCCTTGCTAAAAATTCAGTATCGACCTATCACTTTGAAAAAGAAGCCATGAGGGCTGCCGAACCGGATCTGGAATACCTGACCAAAGAACAGAGGGAAAAATTGACCCGCGATAAAAGAAAGGCTATGGAAAAGGCGGCCAAA
>CBDUAW010000183.1:0-5584 GCA_965365215.1 uncultured Eudoraea sp.
TGTAATAATTAGCATGTAACCCACAAGGGGTATATTTCCGCCGAAGAAACCTTCCATTTGTTCCTCAAAGAATAATCCAAGGAGTGCTGCCGGGACCAAAGAAATAATGATTTTGATTGAAAACCGAGTTTCTTCATTCCATTTGAACTGTAAAAGGCCTTTTAAAATCTCAAGAACATCTTTACGAAAAACAACCAGTGTACTCAGAGCTGTTGCGAAATGAAGTACTACGGTAAATAAGAGACTCTTCTGAGGTATGGATTGATCTCCCAATAAGGCTTTCCCCAATTCCAGATGTCCACTGGAAGAAACCGGCAAAAATTCAGTCAACCCTTGTATTATCCCTAAAATTATGGCATCCAGGATATCCAATTACTTGCTTTTCTTCTTGTGCGGGTTTAACAATATAGCATAGATTTCTATTCCAAGGCCCAGAAGCACCAGGGTAGGAGCCAGCCTTATTCGCCGAAAATTGTAGATATCAGGATTGAATACGTTGGGGTCATCGCTGCCTCCTCCCACCATGAGAATAAAACCCAACCCCATTAAGGCCAGTCCAATAAACATAAAAAGGTAATTCCTTCTGTGAAAAACAAATTCCATTTTAGGTTTAGAATCCAATTGATTTTTCTGCTTCTTCATAGGTCAAATTTAATAATATAAATCGTCTGTCCTTAAATTTAGAAAGCGTTGAGTGGCAAAAAATGTACTAATCAGGGAAATAAGGACTCCCAAAACAAAAATGCCGACAAATAAAAAGCTCAGGAGAAGAAAGTCTTCAAAAAGGTTCAGTTCCGGAAAATTTTCATTCACATAGAACAAAAGAACCCCTAGTGCAATGAGCGCCAATAGCCCTCCCAACATACCAAGTTTTATATTAGTCCAAAGGAATGGCCTGCGGATAAACCTCTTGGTGGCACCCACCATCTGCATTGTTTTAATAATAAATCGCTTTGAATAAATAGACAGGCGGATGGAACTGTTAATTAGTAATACCGCTATTAAGGTAAAAACGGCACTTGCGATAAGGATCCAGAAACTAATTTTTTTGACATTTTCAGTCAAAAGTGCTATCAGGGGTTGATCATAGCTTACTTCCTCAACATAGCTGTTGTTCGACAACTCTTCCGCTATTATCTCAATTTGATCGGTGCTCACATAATCGGCATTCAACTGTACATCAATGGAATTCTTTAGAGGGTTGTACCCCAGGAATTCAATAAAATTTTCTCCTATTTCTTCACTGTGCTTTTCAGCAGCTTCCTCCTTGGAAACGAAAGTGGCTGCCTTGGTGTAATCGGCCATTGCCAAACGCTGTTGTAACTGGTCTATCTCTATCTGTTTGGCTGTTTCTTTCAGGAAGATGGAGATGGTGATTTGTTCCTTAAAATGGTCTGCCAACTTTTTTGTATTTAACACTAAAAGCCCGAGAACTCCCAATAGAAAAAGCACTAACCCTATACTTAGGACTACCGAAAAATAGGAGGAAATTAACTTGCGTTTTTGAAATCGGTCAAAAGATTTACTCATAGCAGCTTATGATGTTGTAAAAATAGGAAAGTAAATTGAATAAACTTATTTTTGCTGCGGATTGAGAACTCCTGCAAAAAAGGATTTTTTTGGGTCCCAGCAATCATTCTATTTATGAATTATAATTTTAGGGAAATAGAGGCCAAATGGCAGAAGTTTTGGGCAGAAAACAAGACATTCAAGGCTAGCAATACCTCTGATGCGGAAAAGTTTTACGTGCTCGATATGTTTCCATACCCATCTGGTGCAGGCTTGCATGTGGGACATCCGCTAGGGTACATTGCCAGTGATATCTATGCAAGATACAAACGTCACAAGGGCTACAATGTACTCCATCCAATGGGTTATGATTCCTTTGGACTCCCTGCAGAGCAATATGCAATTCAAACGGGGCAGCACCCTGCCATCACTACTGAAAACAACATTAAAAGATATAGGGAACAACTAGATAAACTGGGATTTTCATATGATTGGGACAGAGAGGTAAGAACTTCCGATCCGAACTATTATAAGTGGACCCAATGGGTTTTTATTCAGCTGTTTAATTCCTGGTACAGCAATACAACCAATAAGGCGGAAGCCATTGATGAATTGATTGCCATCTTTGAAAAGAGCGGCAATAAGGAAGTGGCTGCTGTATGCGATGAAGACACACCAGTATTCGATGCCGTTGAATGGAAGGGATTTGACTATCGCTATCAGCAGGAAATCCTTCTCAAATACAGGCTTACTTATTTGGCAGATACAGAGGTAAACTGGTGCCCAGCCCTAGGAACGGTATTGGCCAATGATGAGATTATCAATGGTGTTTCCGAAAGAGGCGGGCATCCGGTTATCAGGAAAAAAATGACCCAGTGGAGTATGCGAATCACGGCCTATGCCCAACGATTGCTCGATGGCTTGTCCGCAATTGATTGGCCCCAGCCCCTAAAAGATGCCCAGATCAACTGGATAGGTCGCTCAGAAGGAGCTGCCGTAATTTTCGATACGCTTCCTAACCGGGAGATAAAGGAAAGTTATCCAATTGAAGTATTTACCACCCGGCCAGACACCATTTTTGGGGTTAGTTTTATGACGCTGGCTCCGGAGCATGAGCTAGTGAAATTGCTGACTACCAAGGAACAAAAAGCCGAGGTTGAAGCATATGTTTCCGCTACCGCCAAGCGCTCTGAGCGCGACCGACTGGCAGATGTTAAGACAATTACAGGGGCCTTTACTGGCTCCTATGTGGAACACCCATTTACAAAAGAACCAATCCCCATCTGGATTGGGGATTACGTTTTGGCCGGATACGGAACAGGTGCTGTAATGTCCGTTCCCTGCGGAGATCAACGAGATTATGATTTTGCAAAGCATTTTGGAATCCCTATCCCCAATATTTTCAAGGGGGTAGATATTTCAGTGGAGGCATTTGCCGACAAGGAAAAGACCATAATTGCCAATTCTGATTTTTTAAATGACCTAACGTATAAAGAAGCTGTACAAAGAGTTATTAAAGAACTGGAAGCACTACAGAAAGGTAAAGGGAAGATAAATTACCGGTTGAGAGATGCTGTATTTAGCAGGCAGAGATATTGGGGGGAACCGTTTCCTGTTTACTACAAGGATGGGATGCCACAGATGATTGAGGAAGCGCATTTGCCACTTAGATTGCCGGAAGTTGAGAAATACCTTCCAACCGAAACAGGGGAACCACCTTTAGGTAATGCCACTGTATGGGCATGGGATACTAAAAAAGCGGAAGTTGTCAGCAACGAATTGATTGATGGTAAAAATGTATTTCCACTCGAATTAAATACCATGCCGGGCTGGGCAGGTAGTTCCCAGTATTTTAATCGATATATGGACCCCTTAAATGGAGAGGAAATTTATTCCAGGGAAGCGGTCGGGTATTGGCAGGATGTGGATTTATATATAGGGGGGATTGAACATGCGACCGGCCATTTGTTATATTCCAGATTCTGGCAAAAATTCCTTTTTGATATGGGGGTCGCTCCTAAAAGGGAATACGCAAAAAAACTTATCAATCAAGGAATGATCCTTGGCACAAGCGCTTTTATCTACCGCGAGGAAGGGACTAATAAAATATATTCCAAAGGCCTCATTGCCGATAAGAAGGTACTGCCTATCCATGCAGATGTTTCCCTGGTGAATGCGTCTGATGAACTGGATATTGAAGGGTTCAAAAACTGGCGTCCTGAATACGCTGATCACGAATTTATCCTTGAGGAGGGGAGATACATTGTAGGCCGTGAAGTTGAAAAGATGTCCAAATCTAAATACAATGTTGTAAATCCGGATGAGATCTGTGAGGAATACGGGGCAGATGCCTTGCGTCTGTACGAGATGTTTCTAGGCCCCCTTGAGCAGGCTAAACCATGGAATACTGCAGGAATTACCGGGGTTTACAGTTTTCTAAAAAAACTATGGAGGTTATATCATTCAGGACCACAAGGAACATTTGTAGCCCAGGAAGGTGTACCAGGACCGGAGGAACTTAAAATATTACATAAAACCATCAGGAAGGTCGAGGAAGATATTGAAGGGTTTTCCTTCAACACCTCCGTGTCTACTTTTATGATTTGTGTGAATGAATTAACGGCCTTAAAATGTAACAAAATTGAGATCCTGAATCCGCTGGCTATTCTTATTTCTCCTTATGCTCCACATATTGCAGAAGAGCTCTGGCATAAGTTGGGAAATGCGGATTCTATTGCATCTACCCCCTTCCCCCAATTTAATGAGGATTACCTCGTAGAGAATACCAAGGCATATCCAATTTCCTTTAATGGGAAAATGAGGTTTACTATTGAACTTTCACTCAACCTTGACAAGGAGGCTATTGAAAAGGCCGTTTTAGCACACGAAAAAACAATTGCTCAATTACAGGGTCGTACCCCTAAAAGGGTCATTGTAGTGCCGGGGAAAATTGTTAACATTGTTGGCTAGCAGTTTGTATCTTTGGTAGATTCATGGAAACCATAGAAATCATTGGGTTGATTGCAGCTACTTGCACAACTGCGGCTTTTGTACCGCAAGTATATAGGGCATGGAAGTCAAAATCAACTAAAGATATTTCTCTATTGATGTATCTTGTATTTGTAAGTGGCACCATCCTGTGGTTTTTCTATGGTCTACATCACGAAAGTCTGGCCATTATACTGGCCAACGGGATTACTTCATTACTGGCTTTCACCATGATTTTCCTGAAGTTAAAGTACAAATAGCTGGTGGCATGCGCTGAGGCAATTTGCCAGTTTTGGATTAAAGGCTGTACATTTTGTCAGTTTTTTAGGGTCATTTTTAATTGGCGGGGTTTTTGTTGCATAAATTGTAACTTTAAAGACAGATTCAGAAGACTATGATGAACTATTATATTTTGATCGGAGCAATAGCGCTGGTAAGCTGGCTTGTTAGCGCCAAGCTTAAAAGCAAATTCAACCACTATTCCAAGGTACATTTACGCAACGGGATGAGTGGTGCCGAAATAGCAGAAAAAATGTTGGTAGATCACGGCATCCGTGATGTTAAAGTGGTTTCCACCCCCGGAATGCTTACAGACCATTACAATCCAAAAAACAAGACTGTAAACCTCAGTGAAGCTGTATACAGCCAGAGGAATGCCGCTGCTGCTGCGGTAGCGGCTCATGAATGCGGCCATGCCGTTCAACATGCTACAGCTTATGAATGGCTCACAATGAGATCGAAACTGGTACCTGTAGTAAGCGTAACCTCCAGTCTCTCTATGTGGATTGTTTTTGGCGGTATTTTGTTAATGGCAGGAGCCGGATTGGGCTTTGGGTTTTATATCGCCATTGCTGGCCTTATTATGATGGGCCTGGCAACGGTATTTAGCTTTGTAACACTTCCGGTGGAATACGATGCCAGTAATAGGGCTTTGGCATGGCTCAGACAAAAAAATATGGTTTCTCAAGAAGAGTTCAAGGGGTCAGAAGATGCCCTTAAATGGGCGGCAAGAACGTATCTTGTGGCGGCTATTGGATCTCTGGCGACCTTAATATACTGGGGCCTTCAGGTTTTTGCAGGGCGCGAT
>CBDUAW010000184.1:0-5553 GCA_965365215.1 uncultured Eudoraea sp.
CTACAAAATCAAAATACAATTTATTATCGAAAAACATTTGTGTTACCACGTAATTCGCCCCAAGGTCTACCTTGTATTTCAGCCATTTTAGGTCGGTTGTTAGCGAAGGTGCTTCCATATGCTTTTCAGGATACCCTGCCACTCCAATACAAAAGTCAGCACAATCGTCGGTCTCTATTACCTCGTGGAGGTATTTCCCGTGATTAAGGTTTTCAATCTGTTTTACTAAATCTGAAGCGTAGATATGGCCTCCTTCCGAGGGTTCAAAATACTTCTCCTCCTTCATTGCATCGCCCCTTAAAGCCATAATATTGTCTATCCCCAGGTAATGACAATCTACTAGTAAATACTCTGTTTCCTCTTTGGTAAATCCTCCGCAAAGCACGTGGGGGATGGTATCCACATCGTACTTATGTTTTATAGAGGCACAAATACCCACCGTCCCCGGACGCATACGGGTCAATTTCTTGTCAAGAAGACCATTCCTATCTATATAAACATACTCTTCCCTGGAGGTAGTTACATCAATAAAAGGAGGGTTAAACTCCATCAAGGGATCAATATTATTATAAAGTTCCTTGATGTTTCTACCTTTTACCGGAGGGATAATCTCAAAGGAAAATAGTGTTTCCCCCTTTGCTTCTTTAATATGATCTGTTACTTTCATTTACTTTTAATATGATCTCAACGCAATATTTTAATTTGATTCCGTAAGGTTGGGAGCTAACCACTTCTCAGCCATTTTTACAGAGATCCCTTTTCTTTTGGCATAGTCTTTTAGCTGACCGGAAGTAATTTTTCCCAATCCAAAATACCTTGCTTTGGGATTCGCAAAATAGTATCCGCTAACGCTGGCAGCCGGCCACATCGCCAGGTTCTCAGTTAGTTTGACCCCGATTTTCTCTTCCACACCAAGTAATTCCCAAATGGTTTTTTTCTCCAAATGATCCGGACAGGAAGGATACCCGGGTGCGGGACGGATACCCCTGTAGGCTTCACTGATAAGTTCGTTATTCGTTAATTTTTCTTTACTGGCATAACCCCAGTATTGCTTCCGTACCTGAAGGTGCAAATATTCTGCAAAAGCTTCCGCAAGCCTGTCGGCCAGTGCCTTAATCATAATTGAATTATAATCATCGTGTGCCTTTTCATACGCCTGGGCCACATGTTCCGTTCCAAATCCGGCAGAAACACAAAAGCAGCCAATGTAGTCCTGAATGCCTGAATCTTGTGGAGCAATAAAGTCTGCAAGTGCCAAATTGGGGACTCCCTTCTTCTTTGCGGTTTGTTGTCTGAGCGTCCTGAAAACAAACTCCTTTGGGGTCTTAACCAAAATATCGTCATCTCCTACCGTTTGTGCCGGGAAGAGGCCAAATATCGCTCTTCCCTTTAAAAGTTTTTGCCTGAATATCTTTTGCAGCAGCTTTTCTGCATCTTTAAGTAATTCTTTGGCCTGAGCACCTACTACCTTGTCCTGAAGGATGGCCGGATATTTACCATGCAGGTCCCAACTTCGGAAAAAAGGAGTCCAGTCAATGAAACCTTTCAACTGTTCTAAATCAAAATCCTGCCATACTTGAATTCCCAAATTTTGTGGAGGTACAATTTTTTGTGCTTCCCAATTTATCCTCAGTTTATTGGCACGGGCTTCTTCAATGCTTAAATATTTTTTTGATTTTCCACGGTCTAAAAACTTTATCCTGAACTGATCGTAGTCATTTTTTATACTTGCTTTATAATCGTCTGAGGAATTTATTTGTAAAAGGTCGCCCACTATGGTTACCGCTCTGGATGCATCATTTACATGTACTACTGCTGCACTGTAGTGCGGATCTATTTTCACTGCGGTATGGGCTTTACTGGTTGTGGCGCCTCCAATCAAGAGCGGTACCTTAAAATTCTGTCGCTCCATTTCCTTGGCCAGGAATACCATTTCATCCAGGGAAGGCGTAATGAGTCCGCTAAGGCCAATGATATCTACCTCTTCTGATTTAGCCTTTTCAATTATTTTTTCAGGGGGAACCATTACCCCAAGATCTACTATTTCATAGTTATTGCAGGCCAGGACAACACTAACTATGTTCTTTCCAATATCATGAACATCACCTTTTACGGTAGCCATAAGAATTTTTCCTGCAGTATTGGAGGTTTGATCCTTATCTTCTTCAATAAAGGGGAGCAGATAGGCTACAGCTTTTTTCATTACCCTTGCAGATTTTACAACCTGTGGCAAAAACATTTTTCCACTGCCAAAAAGATCTCCAACCACATTCATGCCATTCATGAGATGGCCTTCAATTACATGAATGGGTTTATCAACACTCTGACGGGCTTCTTCCACATCAGCTTCTATAAATTCATCAATTCCCTTTACCAGGGCTCTGGTAATCCGGTCCTGTAAAGAGGTTCCGCGCCAGCTTAAGTCCTTGGTGGTTGATTTCCCAGGACCTGACACCGTTTCTGCAAATTGAAGCAGTCGCTCCGTAGCATCAGGCCTTCTATTAAGAATTACATCTTCAACGTATTGAAGAAGGTCTTTTGGAATATCGTCATAGACCTCCAACAGTGCCGGATTTACTATCCCGATATTCATTCCGGCTTTGATGGCGTGATACAGGAAAACCGAATGCATCGCCTCTCTTACCCGGGTATTTCCCCGGAAACTAAAGGAAACATTACTGACTCCTCCACTCACGCTGCAAAAAGGCAGGTTTTGCCGAACCCATTCCGTTGCCTCAATAAAATCGACGGCATTGCGCTTGTGCTCTTCCATACCCGTGGCAACCGGAAATATATTAAGGTCGAAAATGATATCTTCCGGGGGAAATTGAACCTGTTCTACCAGTATGCGGTATGAGCGTTCTGCAATTTCAATTCTGCGTTGATAGTTGTCTGCCTGTCCCTCTTCATCAAAAGCCATCACTATTACGGCGGCCCCGTATCGACGAATATTCTTTGCCTGTCTTATAAATTCTTCTTCCCCCTCTTTAAGGCTGATAGAATTGACCACACATTTCCCTTGTACCAGCTGTAATGCAGCCTCAATAATTTCCCATTTGGAACTATCGATCATCAAAGGCACCCTTGCAATATCTGGTTCTGCAAGCATCAAATTCAGGAATTTCACCATAGCTTCCTTTCCATCTATCAGGCCATCATCCATATTGATATCCAAGATCTGGGCTCCTCCTTCCACCTGATGTCTGGCTACTTCGAGCGCTTCCTCGTAGTTCTCTTCTTTGATAAGCCTTAAAAATTTACGGGAACCAGCCACATTGGTGCGTTCCCCAACATTGATGAAATTGCTCTCCGGGCTTACCACCAACGGTTCCAGCCCAGATAATTTCAGGTATCTGGAAGGGGCTTTTTTTGGAAAAAATGTTGTTATATCTGCTGGCTTTTCCTGCATGGTCCTTTTTACATTTGTTGAACTAAGTGCTCCAGGGATCTGGGTTTATACCCTTCGACTAAATTAGCGATTGCGGAAATATGTTCGGGAGTTGTTCCACAACATCCCCCTACGATATTGACCAATCCTTTGTCCAAATATTCCCTGATTTGCGCTGCCATTTCTTCGGCAGTCTGATCATATTCCCCAAAAGCATTGGGCAGTCCGGCATTTGGATGTGCCGATACCGCAAAAGGGGCCTTTCTTGCAAGTACTTCCAGATGTGGTACTAGCTGACTTGCCCCCAGGGCACAGTTGAAACCAACAGACAATAAGGGTAAGTGCGAAATTGAGATAAGAAAGGCTTCAGCCGTTTGCCCACTCAGGGTACGACCCGAAGCGTCAGTTATAGTTCCGCTAACCATCACAGGAACTTCTAAATTCTGACTTTCCTTTACCTCTTCTATGGCAAAAAGAGCTGCCTTGGCATTTAAGGTATCGAAAACGGTTTCTACCAGGAGGCAATCAACACCTCCGGATATCAGGCCTTCAACCTGTTGCTTATATGCCTGCCTCAGTTCATCAAAAGTAGTAGCTCTAAATCCCGGATCATTCACATCGGCCGACATACTGGCTGTTTTGTTGGTGGGCCCAATGCTGCCGGCAACAAACCGCGGTTTATCAGGGGTTTTACGGGAATACTCTTTTGCTGCCTGTGATGCTATCTTTGCCGATTCAAAATTCAATTCATAAATCAATTCCTCCATATGATAATCGGCCATCGCGATTGAGGTTGCAGAGAAGGTATTGGTTTCTATAATATCCGCCCCGGCTT
This sequence comes from uncultured Eudoraea sp., assembly GCA_965365215.1. Lineage (GTDB taxonomy): Bacteria > Bacteroidota > Bacteroidia > Flavobacteriales > Flavobacteriaceae > Lentiprolixibacter. The sequence goes on from CBDUAW010000184.1 coordinate 4,224, forward strand.
CAAGATAAGCACGGTGCACTTCCAAAATGGCTTCCGGTTGCGTTAAACTGAGGAGGTCATTATTCCCCTGAAGTGGGTACTTCCAATCTTTAAACCGGTCCCCCCGAAAATCTGCTTCCGTAAAGTGGTAACGTTGTAACATCGTACCCATGGCCCCATCCAATACCAATATCCGTTCTTCCAGAATGTCCTGAATTGTGTGCATATACATACCCCCTATTTAAATGAAATCAAGAAAGGAAAATGAAAGCCCTGAGGTATTTTCCTGTTATCTATTCCGGTTAGGATAGAATGTAGCACCTTCTTTACTTGGAAAGGGTTGCTAAGGTTTCCCAGGGTCTATTCCCTCCACCTTTCTTGATAACAAGTGAATTTTGTTAAGGAACTTCTACAAAGAAAACCTACAGCCAATCGATAAACAAGAAATTCGATGTCTTTTTAAGCTTTCAAGTCTCAATTCACAAAACCAACACCTGAGGTGGTATGGGTCTGAGGGTCAATAAGGATAAAAGCTCCATTGGATTTATTTTCCCGGAATGAATCAAAATATATGGGCTTACTCAGTTTTATTGAAGTTTCTCCTATTTCATTCAGCGCCAATTGATCAGCAACTGAACTTCCTGAATAGTCCGTAGCAATCCTGTTGTGGATACCTTCAATTCTGGACAATATTTTGTTAGTGTTATGCTGTAGGATATACTTGGTACCTACAAGCAATGGCTTGGTATCCATCCAACAAATGGTTGCAACAATACTTTTTTCCATTTTGGGTAACTGCGCTGTTTTTACCAACATGTCTCCCCTGGCAACGTTGATATCATTTTCAAGAGTAATCGTAACCGAGTTACCCGCTTTTGCTTCCTTATAAGCCTTATCAAAGAAATGGATCCCATCTATTTTAGACTGGTTTCCTGAAGGCAATACGGTTATCTCATCTCCAACTTGAAATGAACCGCCATACACCTTTCCGGCAAAACCTCTAAAATCGTGAAACGCATCGGTTTTAGGCCGAATAACATGTTGTACCGGGAAACGGGCCTGACCTAAGTCATTGATATCTGATACTTCCAATTGTTCCAAATGATCCAGCAGGATTTCTCCTGTATACCAGGGCATCCATTCAGATTTTACCGCGATATTGTCGCCGTGGAGGGCACTTACGGGAATGAAATGTAGTTTCTGTTCTTCATAGGTACTCCGTGTATTCAATTCCTCAAAACTCTTTTTGATGTCTAGGAATACTTGTTCCTTATAGTCCACCAGGTCCATTTTATTGATCGCCACAATCACATCTTTTACCCGCAGGAGGTTGTTAATAAAGAAATGGCGG
>CBDUAW010000185.1:0-5523 GCA_965365215.1 uncultured Eudoraea sp.
GGCCAGAAGAATACTTTGATCAAGAAATTCTTCCTGCATAATGGTTAAACCGATTACGGATTCAGGAGAATTGATGTCATACTCGGCATAACGCGTTTCATAATTATCTTCGAGATAAATTACCGAGTTCTCCTTCTTGGCAATTTCAAAATTCTGTTTATTGGCATGAAGTCCCAACACAAAAGTCCCGGCCCCATGTGCATCTGAACTGTGTGAATCACAGTGTACAGACACAAAAAGATCTGCTTTTGCCCGGTTCGCAATTTCCCCGCGAACGTAAAGGTCTACAAAGGTGTCGTCTTTTCGGGTATAAATTACCTCTACATCGGGTTGTTGTTCCAGGATTTTTCCGGCTTCTAGAACAATATTCAAGGCAATATTTTTTTCTAAATATCCATTCCCCAGATTCCCCGGGTCATGCCCTCCGTGGCCTGCATCGAGAACTACGATAAACCTATCTTTTTCGGTTTGGATATTTTTGTCCGGAAAAGAAGTGGGACCAGGCCCAAAACCCAGTAAAATTGGAATGAAAAAAAACAACTTTAAAGACCTTTTCATAAGCGTGTTTTGAACCCTTTACTTTGGTTAAATTTATTGTAATGTGCCATAAGCGGAATAAAAAATATATGTAAGTTTGATCGCAAATACCAAGCCATTCTATCACAAAAATAGGATTTATAGCCTTGCAATCAAACAAACATCCTTTTCTTTTTCTTTGGCTTCTCTTTCTGAGTACACTTTCCATATGGGGACAGGAGGACCTTGTTAAACCCCTTCCGATAAAGGCAGTGGAGGATAGTATTACTGCTCCTATTCTTCCCGTAAATCGCATTGTACAGGATACCGTGAAAACCGATTCTGTAAGGACTGATACAGTGAAATCGAAACCGGCACTGTTACTGGGAAAAATAAAGTATAAGGCTAAGGATTATGTGAAATTAAGTCAAAAAGACCAGAAGATATACCTCTACAACGAGGCTGAAATTTATTATCAGGATACGGAGCTTAAAGCCGGGATCATTATCATGGATTACATAAAGAATGAGGTATATGCCGGTAGAATTAAGGATTCGCTCGGAAATTATTCTCAGCTCCCTTATTTTAAACAGGGAGACAACGTTGTGATCCCAGATTCCATCAGATTTAACTTCGATACACAAAAAGCCCTTATCTGGAATTCAAGGACGGAACAACAGGCAGGTCTGGGGCAGTTGGGGAGTGATGCCATGAAGGTGTATGCGGATATGACCAAAAAGGAAAACGATTCGGTTTATTTCCTTAGCGAAGGCAAGCTTACCACTTCAAAAGATACGGTAGACCCGGATTATTACATTAGGGTGCGGAAAGCCAAGTTTGTTCCGAAAAAGAAAGTAATTGCCGGTTTTAGCAATCTTTACATTGTAGATGTCCCAACTCCCATTGCACTACCTTTTGCCTATTTTCCCTTAACGGCAGGAAGAACTGCAGGAATTATGATGCCAACTTTTGGAAATGATCCTGACCGGGGGTATTTTCTGCAAAATGGAGGGTATTATCTTCCCATAAATGATTATATAGACCTTACCCTAACCGGAGATCTCTATACCAATGGTAGTTATGGCTTCAGGGCACAGTCCGTATATTCCAAAAGATATAAGTTCAGGGGTAACATCAATTTTCGTTTTGAAAACCAGGTAACCAGTCAGAAGGGATTTGACGATTATTCAAGGGGGACTATATACAACATACAGATCACACATTCTCAGGATGCGAAGGCGAATCCGAATTCCAGAATATCTGCCTCGGTGAACCTCGGGAGTAGTCAGTATTACCGAAATTCCCTCCTGCAACAAAATTTGCCCAATACCCAGGTCAATAACCTCTCCTCTTCCATCTCATACAGCCGTACATTCCCGGCATATCCGTCTGTAAATCTCAGTCTTACGGCGACTCATAACCAGAATACCAATACAGACGTGGTAGATATCACCCTGCCAACACTACAGGCCAGTATGGAACGTGTTTTCCCGTTTGCCAAGAGAGAAGGTATCAAAAAAGGAGCGCTGCAAAACATCAACTTCCAATATGACCTGAACGCCCGAAACAGCATCCGGACCAATGACGAAGATTTCCTGACCGGCAGAATGTTTGATGATGCCAAAGTAGGTGCGCGTCACAGAATTCCCATCAGTACCAATTTTAAGGTGGCCAAACACTTCAGCGTTTCCCTGGGGGGAACTTATGAAGATATCTGGAGCCTACAGACTTTTGAGCAGCGATTTGATTCTGAAACCGAAACCGTAGTACGGGATACCCTTGATGGCTTTGACCGGTATAACCAGTACAATCTGAGCGCCAGTATAGGTACCACACTTTATGGAACTTTCAATTTTGGTGAGGACAAAAAATTACAGGCCATCAGACATATTATGCGCCCCAGTGTAAGCTATGGCTACGCCCCATCTTTTGAACAGTATTACGATGAATATCTGAACACGGTTACGGGCGATTTTGAACAATACAGCCGATTTGAAAATACCCTTTACGGCGCCCCAAGATTAGGAAAATCAAATGCCATGACATTTTCACTTGCCAATACCCTGGAAGCCAAAGTCCGAGATAAAGACTCTACGGCAACCGAACCCAAGAAAATACAATTGTTGAATAGCTTCAACCTGAGTTCGGGATATAATTTTGAGGCAGATTCCTTAAAATTAAGCCCCTTAAGTATAACCGGGGGAACCAATATCCTAAACAATAAAATGGCCATTAACTTCGGGGCCAACCTGGACCCTTATGCGATAGACAATAATGGTCGCCGTATCAATACCTTTAATGTGAACAACGGCGGAGGCCTTTTCAGGCTTACCTCTGCGAGGGCAAACGTTAGCTATTCCCTTAGCAGTGCTGATTTTGCACGAGACCGGGATAGGGAAGACCGGGACGACGAAGATCCTTATGCAGGGAGTAATTATGTGGCCTCTAGTGGGGGGCGTACAGACGACCTTTTCGGGCGGGCCGATAACTTCAATGACAGCGCTTTTAAAGATCGGGATTCTGAAGATGTGGAGAATCCGGTTTACGGAACCAAGATCCCCTGGGATCTCCGTCTCCAGTACGCAATGTCTTACAGTAACAGCAACCGGCAGAATGAGATCAGCAATCACTCCCTGATGTTCTCGGGGAATGTTAGCCTATCGCCCAGATGGAAGGTCGGGGTTTCCTCGGGTTATGATATTAAGAGGCAGGGCTTTACCGTAACCCAGTTGCGCTTTGAACGAGACCTGAAAAGTTTTAATATGCGATTTACCTGGACCCCATTTGGAGATTTTGAACGCTGGTATTTCTTTATCGGGATCAAGAGTTCCATCCTATCTGATCTGAAATGGGAAAACAGAAGCCAGCGCCCACCCAGATAACCAATCAATTTACTTAACTCAAAAAAGGACATTATGAAAAAAATAATCAATACTGCCAAGGCACCAGCTCCCATTGGTCCATATAACCAGGCTGTACTCAGTGGTAATACCCTTTACATTTCCGGTCAAATTCCCTTAAATGCGGAATCGGGCGAAATGGTTGAGGGGGATATTAAACTGGAAACAAAACAGTGTATGGAAAATTTACTAGCCATACTTACAGAAGCAGGGATGGACTTTACCAATGTGGTTAAAACATCCATCTTTGTGAAGGATATATACCAGTTTGCTGAAATTAATGAGGCTTATGGGGCCTACTTTCAAAGTGCTACCGCCCCCGCGAGGGAAACCGTAGAAGTAGCGAATCTTCCAAAATTTGTAAATGTGGAGATTTCTATGATCGCCGTTAAATAGTCTCCCGGTGAAATTCTACCAATCCTTCTATGGGTCGTCTCCTTATTACGCCCATTACCAGATCGTTCCTGGCAATAACAGCATTTAATTCCTCGGTTAGGAAATAGGCAATACTCCCAACAAAGTGAATAGGCACTTTGGTTGCCAGTTCAAATTGCATGATGTAATTATTTACAAACTGCTGTAATCCTTTATCGATGACCCCTTTACAGTAGGAATGATCCTTATTTTCTATCAGGAACCTTGCGAAGGTGGCCAGATAGGTATTTGGATTCGGTTGCTTGTATAAATTCTCCTTAATTACATCGGCATCCAGATTGTATTCCTTGGCAAATTTGATCCCAAGAGATTGAGGCATTTTATTGAAGTAATAGTCGCGAATCAATTTGCGACCAAAAAAGTTTCCACTACCGTCGTCCATAAGGATATACCCCAGGGAGGTTACTTTTTGAAAGAGCTGGCGACCATCATAGTAACTGCAATTAGAACCGGTCCCCAAAATACAGACAATACCCTGGTGGTCTATTTTGGTAGTTGCATAAATAGCGGCGTAGGTATCCTCTTTTACGTCGGCCACTGCATTAGGGAAAAAGGAGTTAAAGATCTTCTTCAGAAACTGCTTCATCCTTTCCGTACCGCAGCCTGCGCCATAAAAGTAGAGCCTGCTTACCTTATCTCTATTTTTGGATAATTCAAAATTATTGGCCAGGCGGTCCTCAATGACCTCCCGGGTAAGCACTTCCGGACTTAATCCCAGGGTCTGGGTCAGAAATAATTCATTCCCATTTTCATCGAGGGCAATCCAATCTGATTTAGTGGCACCGCTATCTACAATTAATATCATATAACAATAGGTCTTAAAAAGAATTCCTTAAAATAACCAAAATTCTGACTATTCTAAGGAATTCAACAAAACAAAAAATAATCTTATAATCCGGCTACGTATTCAGCCAAATCAAGCAGTTTATTTGAATATCCTGCTTCGTTATCGTACCAGGAAATTACCTTAAAGAATTTGGAATTTAATTCGATCCCTGCTCCGGCATCAAAAATACTGGTCCTGGCGTCTCCAATAAAATCTTGTGAAACGACGCCTTCTTCCGTATAGCCTAAAATTCCCTTCAGTTCCCCTTCGGAAGCCGCTTTAAACACTTTTTTGATCTCTTCGTAGGAAGTCTCTTTTTCAAGCCTCACTGTTAAGTCGACCACGGAAACATCAGCAGTAGGTACCCTGAAGGCCATTCCTGTAAGTTTGCCCACTAGGGCCGGTATTACCTTAGTTACAGCCTTGGCAGCTCCAGTTGAAGCTGGAATAATGTTTAGTAGAGCGCTGCGACCCCCACGGAAGTCCTTTTTTGAAGGTCCGTCTACGGTAAATTGCGTAGCAGTAGTAGCGTGTACCGTAGTCATTAAGCCTTCTTCAATACCCCAATTGTCATTCAGTACTTTGGCCAGTGGTGCCAGGCAGTTAGTTGTACAGGAGGCATTGGAAACGATGGTATCTGAGGCTTTGATATCCTTGTGGTTTACGCCCATTACAAACATTGGCGCATCTTTAGAAGGAGCAGAAATCAAAACTTTCTTTGCCCCGCCATCTATATGGTATTGTGCGAGTTCGAGGGTTGTGAAAATCCCGGTACATTCCGCAACATATTCGGCTCCAACCTTATCCCAATTAAGGTTCTTAGGATCGCGCTCAGCTGTAATACGC
>CBDUAW010000186.1:0-5470 GCA_965365215.1 uncultured Eudoraea sp.
CATGGTTGAGTCTCCCATAACCCTTCTTCCCTCATCCATGTATACGGAACCGTAAGGCGGAGCCAGCAGTTCATACGGTCCGACAAAAAGTTTTGCGTATTCTACCTGTAATTCTTTATTAGAGCTTTTTTTCATAGCCGCTTCCAGTGCCTCTTCTTCCGCAAAGTAATCGGTTAAAACCTGTACAGCGTCAAAACTTTTTGCCTCTTTACCATTTCTGATAATGACCACCGCGTTCATTACAACATCTGTTAGGGGCTTATTTCTTTCATCTACCGGTACCACCGCTATGGAATCTACTACCTCTAGCCCCTTTACTACCTCACCAAATATGGTGTGAACATTATTTAGCCAAGGGGTTTCTTTGTGGGTAATAAAAAATTGGCTTCCATTTGTTTTCGGGCCCCCATTAGCCATAGAGAGGACCCCTTTTCTGGAATGGGTAAGCGAATCGACAAATTCATCCTTAAAGCGATATCCGGGATTCCCGGTACCGGTTGCGGTTGGATCTCCCCCCTGGATCATAAAATCATTCATGACACGGTGAAACGTTAAACCATCATAGTACTTCTTTTCTTTGTATTCATCATTTACGAAGGGATTAGTTCCTTCTGCAAGCGAAACAAAATTCGCCACAGTAACGGGAGTTTTTTCATATTCTAGTCGCACAACTATATCCCCTTTATTCGTTTGGATATCAGCAAAGATACCGTCTCCTAAATCGGTATATTTGCTCGATTTACAGCTAGCCAGGGTTACCATCAGGGCGAATAATACCCAATACATTTTCTTTATTATCATCTTAGTTTATTTAATTTTGAATACTGTCTTTAGATTTTTCAATTTGGAGGATCTCAACCGTGGTCTTAAGTGGAATATTGGTTCCAATTTTATGGTTGTCTCCGTGATAGCCATATCCCTGAGATGAGGGAAAAAGAAAGGTTGCTATTTCCCCTTTTCGTAGTAATTTCACGCCATTGCGCAGGCCTGGAAAAAGCTCTTCTTTATCTACTTTATATTGTAAAATGCCTATTTCCTCAAGGGAATAAATAGTATCATTGTCAAAATTCATAACCTGATAGGTAAGGGTAACCAGATCATCTGGTGCCGCCATCTCCCCCGAATCATCCAGTTGCCTGATATAATGAAACCAGGACCCGTCTCCCGAAGTATAATATTCATTTACACTATCTGCCTTTATGATCTCCTGGATCAAAGCTTCTTCTTTGGCTAGCAATTGTTGATTGCGTTCCACAGAGGTCTTTAAGAAACTACCGCCAGAAGCCTTGACCGGTCTCCTGGGTTCAGGACCTCCACAGGAAAGCAGGAATACAAAAATCAGAAAATATAGGAGCTTTTTCATGGAATTAACTGGGATTTATATTGATGCAACAAGGTTTGAAAATACGTTGTTGTTTCCTCGAGGGATAAATCGCTTCTACCCCCAGCAGCATTGGTATGCCCACCTCCATTAAAATGGGCACGGGCAAATTCATTAACTGAAAAATCACCTTCGGAACGCAAGGAAATCTTAATGATTCCTTCCTCTTTATTTTCAATAAATATTGCGGCAAAGAAAATATTCTCGAGGGTAAGGCCATAATTAACAAAGCCTTCCGTATCTCCTTTTTTGAAGTTATTGGCATCGAGTTCTGCCTGACTCAAGGTAATATACGCCGTGTGATACTCAGGTAATATTACCATATTTCTAAGGGCACAACCAAGTAAACGCAGGCGGTCCGGAGTATTGGTGTCAAAAATTCTGTTGTGAATTTCTGTATTTACGGCCCCTTTATCAATAAGGTTGGCAACTACCCGATGTGTTCTGCTGGTTGTAGACGAAAATTTGAAAGAGCCGGTATCTGTTAAAATACCTGCATATAGACAATCGGCAATCTCTTTTCCTATCAAATCAGAATCTCCAAGAGATTCAATAAAATTATATACCATTTCAGAAGTAGAACTCATGCTTACATCGGAATACATGATCATGGCATAATCATTAGGTGCCTGATGATGATCTATCATAACAAACGGTACCGATAACTCCTTTAGTACCGGTTCTAGTTGTCCGGTTCTGCTGAGATCGTTAAAATCGAGCGTAAAGATGATTTCTGCTTCAGCCAGGGCTTGTTTTGCCTGTTTGTTTTCCTTTTCATAGTTGAGGATATGCTCCTGACCAGGCATCCATTTTAAAAATTTAGGAAAATCATTTGGGCTGATCACCATGGGCTGGTGCCCTTTGGAATTAAGGTAATGCATAAGCCCCAAGGTAGATCCGATGGCATCGCCATCCGGATTTTTATGAGGGACAATTACTATTTTTTTGGGCTTTGCAAGAAGCTTATTAATGGAATCAACCTCCTTAAATTTCATGCGCCCAAAGATACAATTTAATAATATAGACTTTAACCATAAAGGGCTATTTTTGTTTTGAAAAACAGAATAGTTAGCATGATACGATCCTTCATATTATTGATTTTTGTTCTCCTGACGGCATCTTGCGCTACAAAGAGCGGTCCGGGTCAGCGTACTAATGACAACAGCTCTTTTACTATTGCCTTTGGCTCTTGTAACAAACATGATCTGGAGAATTACTTATGGGACGATATCATTGCTGAGGCTCCCGATTTATGGATTTGGGGTGGAGATAACATATATGCCGATACTGATAGTTTAGAAAAAATGAAAGCGATGTATCAGCAGCAGAATAAGGTGAAGGGGTATCGTCATTTAAAAAAGAAAATTCCTGTAATTGGTACTTGGGACGACCATGATTATGGCTTAAATGACGGGGGAGAAGAATTTTCCTTTAAAAAGGAGAGTCAGCAGGTTTTTCTGGATTTTATGAACGTACCTAAGGATAGTCCCCGCAGGCAAAGGGAAGGTATATATAACTCACACCTGTACAATTTCCCGCAGGGGAGCGTCAAGATTCTGGTACTGGACACACGTTACTTCAGAACACCGCTTAGCAGGGATACATTAACAAAAAAGAGATTTCAGCCTAATACGTATGGGGAAGGAACGCTATTGGGAGCGTTGCAGTGGCAATGGTTAAAGGAGGAATTAATGAACTCCGAGGCAAACTTTAACATCATTGTCAGTAGTATCCAGTTCCTGTCTAATGAACACGGTTTTGAGTGCTGGGGAAACTTTCCTCATGAGGTTGTACGTTTGCAAAACCTCATTTCGGAGTCAAAGGCAAAGGGCGTTATTATTTTGTCGGGCGACCGTCATATATCTGAATTTTCAAGTCAGGAGCTGGAAGGATTATCTTACCCGCTTATTGATTTCACCAGTAGTGGCCTTACACATGCCTACAGGGATTATAGCGGGGAGCCCAATCCTTTCCGTAGGGGAGAAGTGATAGCTACAGAAAGTTTTGGCCTGGTTAAACTGGATTTTAAAACGCGCAGGGCAAACTTTCAAATATTGGGTGATAATGCCACTTTATTAGGAGAAATTCAGCAGCAGTATTAATGTTGTAGGTTGCGGTAAGAAAGTGTATTTTTGCCCAAAATTTTTTACGATGACTGGAAACAGAACCTTTACTATGATTAAACCGGATGCCGTAGAAAATGGCCATATTGGTGCCATTCTGGAGAAAATCACTTCAGCAGGGTTTAAGATCATAGCTATGAAATACACCCAATTAAGCAGACGTGATGCGCAAGAATTTTATGCCATTCATAAGGAGAGGCCATTTTTTGGGGAACTAGTACAATTTATGACCAGAGGCCCTATAGTCTCTGCTATCCTGGAAAAAGATAATGCAGTAGAGGACTTTCGCGCATTAATTGGGGCAACAAACCCTGAAGAAGCAGCTGAAGGAACAATCCGTAAATTATATGCAAAGGATATTGGAGAAAATGCCATTCACGGTTCAGACAGTGATGAAAATGCAGCTATTGAAGGCGCTTTCCATTTCTCTGGCCGGGAGATCTACTAATAACGAAAAGTATAATTTTTCGAAAGCTGCCCTTGGGCAGCTTTTTTTATCTCAGAACTAATTTCTGAATCAATTCCTTTCCGAGATCTTCATTAAGTAAGGTAATAATCTTGGAATTTCCGTGACTTAATTCCTCCCTAAGTACGGAAGAGGAGAGTGACACGTAAAGAGTGGTATCTCGTAATGTTACGTCAGTGGTGTAATGATTTACCCCATTCCCCATGAGACGTTCCCAGGCGTCTCTTACTTCAACCTGGTCAATGCCCTTTTGTAGCCGGTTCTCTGATATAAACTCCCGTAAAGCTTCCTCCAGGGATTGCTGATTTTTATGCTTTGCCATTATTCCTGGGTATTTATTGCAACAAACCGCTTGTACTTGTAAATAATCCCGTCTTCATTTTGCACTGAAAACTGGCTACCGGAAAGAGATAGCAAGGTTTCGTTCCACTCACTCATGGAATTCTTGTAGTGCATAATGAACACGCCATCATTTTCTATAATCTGAAATTTTTCTGCATCATTCGAAGTGTCATAAGAACCATCAAATTTAGGCTGCACCTTCTTTCTAAAACCCTTCTTGTCTGATAATTCTATATAGTCTACCGTGGAATTTACCTGATAATCGCGTTCTCCCCCATCAGGGAAGACCACTTTTTCAATCTCCCAATACCCATTTAAATCATCGAGCCTGCCCACCTCTGATTCAGAACCACAGGAAATACTCACAAATAGAATTACAACAATTATAATCTTCCGCATGTTACAATTTAAAGATTTTATAGGACTGGTGTATAGCCCTGACCACATTTTCTGTTCGCTCAGGATGGGTGTCACTGATAAAAATCTGCCCGAAATTCACATCTTCTACCAAACCAATAATATGGGCTACCCGCTGTTCATCAAGTTTATCGAAAATATCGTCGAGTAACAGAATTGGGGTGGTCTTTTCTTTTTGTTTTATGAGACGGAACTGAGCAAATTTCAGGGCAATTAAGAAAGATTTCTGCTGCCCCTGACTGCCGAATTTTTTAATGGGGTAACCCCTTATTTCAAAAACCAGATCATCCTTATGGATTCCTGAGGAGGTATATTGCAGGGCCCGGTCTTTTTCCAGGTTATCCTGGAGGAGATCTATCAAAGGCTGTTTCGCTAGGCTTGTATTGTAAGAGAGGTTCACCTCTTCATTTCCCCCGGATATGGCCTCGTATTGCTCACTGAAAATGGGAATAAATTCCTCAAGAAATTCCTTCCTTTTCTCATAAATATAAGTCCCCAGAGGATGCATCTGCTCATTGTAAACTTCTAGTGTTTCCAGGTTAAAGGTATGATTTAAAGCAAAGTATTTTAATAGGGAATTCCGTTGGGCGAGCACCCTGTTGTATTTGATCAGGTTTCTCAGGTATTCGGGGTCCGACTGTGAGATTACGCTATCCATAAATTTGCGCCTGGTTTCACTTCCTTCAAGGATAAGATCCCGGTCTGCAGGGGAGATAATAACCAACGGTAAAAGGCCTATAT
>CBDUAW010000187.1:0-5453 GCA_965365215.1 uncultured Eudoraea sp.
TTGATATTGGTTTCCATGGTCTCCTGGTTGTATTCCGGAAGTCGTTTATCATCTTTTGATAAATGTATTCCCAGATTCTCGAGAAATTCAAAATTGGGCTTATACCCGGTAAGGGCAAGTACAAAATCATTTTTCAAACTAATTATCCCTTCCGGGGTATCCACATGAATTTCATCTTGTTTAATTTCTTTGACATTCGAATTAAAATACGCCTTTATACTTCCTTCTTCAATTCGGTTCAGTATATCCGGCCTTACCCAGTATTTTACCCGTTGCCCAATTTCCGGTTCTCTAACAATCATGGTAACCTCTGCCCCTTTTCGCCAACATTCCAGGGCTGCGTCTACGGCAGAGTTACTGGCACCAATCACAGCGAGTTTCTGACTTGCATAGAAATGGGGATCTTTATAATAATGAGACACTTTGGGCAAGTCCTCGCCGGGAATATTTAATAAATTGGGAAGATCATAAAAGCCGGTAGCAATAATGACGTTTTCTGCCCGGTAGGTAGTCTTTTCTGAATCTATTTCAAAGGTGGAATTGGTTTTTTTAATTCCCAGGACCTTCTCAAATAGGCGTATATTGAGTTCATTAGAGGTAACAATCCTTCGGTAGTATTCCAGGGCTTCATCACGTTTAGGTTTTGCTTCCTTGCTGATAAAGGGAATATTGTCTATTTCAAGTCTCTCAGAGGAGGAAAAGAACTGCATGTTCACAGGATAGTTAAAAAGTGAATTCACAATGGCCCCCTTTTCCAGGATGATATAACTGAGCCCTTTTTTTTGAGCCTCAAGACCGCAAGCAATCCCTATTGGGCCACCTCCAACAATGACAATATCGTATGTTTTCACAAAATCTAATTAGAGGATAAAAATACAACAGAAATTGCTCAATGAAAACTTGAGGAGCTCGTAATGCAGTGAACCCTTTAAAAAGAATCAAAAATACAAGACGTAATATGACTTTTGTCATTCTTTTTCGGGATGATAAAACTGATCTTTAGTCTATTAACCAAAAAAACAAAAGTCATGGAAGTGCATGTAGGAGTCCCCATATCAACCATAATGGCCACAGATCTCATTACCGTAAAGGCGAAAGACGGACTAGATACTGCGGAACACTTGTTCAAAAAGTACAAGATAAGGCACATTCCAGTAGTAGAGGGAAAGAGAATTATTGGCATGCTTAGTATGAACGACCTTTTGAGGATTAGCTTTGCAGATGGAGCATACAGGGAAGAGGACGATGTTTCTGCATCTATTTATGAAATGTTCACCATTCCCCAATTGATGCGGAGCAAACTAACAACCGTATCCTCTACAAATTCTATAAAAGAAGTTGCTGAGATATTTGTCCAAAGTGAATACCATTCCTTACCAGTAGTAGACAATGATATCCTTGTTGGTATTGTAACCACAACGGACCTAATTAAATATTTACTTAAGGAGGATTAATTGTTGACTATTGCGTTGAGATCTGCAATGGCTTGTGTTGGATTTTCGGATCGGAAAACGAAACTCCCCGCTACCAGTACATCGGCTCCGGCCTCGGCCAATGCTGCAGCATTTGCAATACTGACTCCCCCGTCGATTTCAATAAGCGTTTCAGCGTTTTTTTCCAGGATCAGGGATTTTAAGGTGCGGAGTTTGGTAAAGGTATGTTCAATAAATGACTGCCCTCCGTATCCGGGATTTACGCTCATTAGGCATACCAGGTCTATATCGTGAATTATATCTTCCAAAACAGCAACAGGGGTGTGGGGATTAAGGGCCACACCTGCCTTCATTCCTTCATTTTTTATCGCCTGCAGACTTCTGTGCAAATGCGTGCAAGCCTCATAGTGTGCGGTTAAAATACTTGCTCCCAGGGACGCAAAATTACTGATGTAACGGTCAGGATCAACAATCATCAAATGCACGTCTAGTGGCTTTTCCGCGTGTTCAGATATTGCCTTAATTACGGGCATCCCATAAGAAATATTGGGTACAAACAACCCGTCCATAATATCGAGGTGGTGCCAATGTGCATTGCTTTTATTGACCATTTCAACATCGCGTTGTAAGTTACCAAAGTCGGCCGCAAGAAGGGAAGGAGCAATTTTTACTATACTCATATTCTATTGATGTGATTTTGAACGCAAAAGTACGGAAACCTTTGAGTATATTCGAAGCCCTGCCTTATCATTTTTCTGCAGTTTTAAAGTGGTGGATGAGGTCACTTTCTGCAGCAATGTAACCGAATGAACTCCAGGAAGAACCTGTTACAATTTTCTGCATCATTTGTCTGGCCTTTTCCTTGTCATCGTTATAGAAATACCAGTTGGCCAATCCATAGGCCATAGCATCTGAAGCCGGGGTAGTTTCCCCTGCGGGAAGAAGTTCATCTTCCGGAACCAGGCCCTTATAGAATTTACATAGCGTATAGTAATTGGTATTTTCAATAATATCGAAGTCCTGATGAACGGGAAGAAGCAGGGAATCTGCTAAGGTGATATTACCCAACCGCCTTTGGATCATGTAAAGCCAATGGGTACTTGAGACAATATTATCTGGTTTTTCACCGCTTTCCCTGCAGTTCAAATAGGCCTCAAAGGCTTTTTCATAATCGTGTTTCAGGTAGTAGGCAAGTCCAAGGTGATACCAGATATTTCCATGTAAGGTACTCACGGGGATATTACGAGCATTGGGCATCCCGTCTGGCTCTATCTCATTAGACGTTCCCCGGATCAGCTCTGCGGCCTTAGATAAGTCGGTAATGGCTTTATTAAATTCCCTTATGGAAATATAACGATGTCCCCGATGCCGGTATATGCGTGCATCCTGAGGGAATTTTTCTATTCCCTTTGTAAATATGGCAATGGCCTCCAGATACTGTCCGAGGTAAGCAGCCCTCCTGCCATACCAGATTAATAAATCGGGATTGTCTGGCTCTACCATAAATGCTGCCTTTGCATCCTGATATTGTTCCAGCATTTTTGCAGAAGGAGTTGAAATGGGGTATTCTTTTCCAAGCGGTGTTTTAAAGGAATTGAGGGGTTTGTATTCAATCTTTTCCTTGTTCTTACAAGCAGCACTTAGGATACAGATCAGAAGGAACACGATAACGGATTTTGGGTTCATGTACGACACATTATTTATAAATTTCATGACTTCCATCCCCTCCTGAGATCATATAGGCAAAGAGATCTGCCACTTCCTGTTCATTTAATCGGTTTAGTAAGCCCGATGGCATTGGCGAAATGGGTGAAAGGCTTGTTGCTGCAATCTCATCTTTTGAAATCTTCAGAATATATTGGCTATTGAGGGGATTAGGCATAATGGATATCGAATCCCCTGCCTGAGAGAACAGCCGGCCAGCGATCTTCTTCCCGTTTTTGAGTTCATATAAGGTATAGGCATATTGATCTGAAATATCATCATTGGGACTGTAAATTGCATACAGAAGGTCATAGGGATTGAATTTGGTATTAATCTGGGTTAGGTCCGGACCGGTTGCCCCTCCTTCTCCTTTCATTCTGTGGCATGTGACACATAAAGCGGCATCATATGCTCTTTTTCCATCTGCCACGGTACCCTGGTAGTTTTCCAAACCACTGCCCCAAAGGATGTTATTGATATCTGCCCCCGTATAATTTTTCCCGGGCCCAATGGGTTGCGGCAGTTCTGCAATGACCGTATTTGGTGAATATACCCCTGAAAGCTCCTCAAAGTAGGCTTTTTGCGTTTCCGGAACGAAGCTCATCGCAGCAAGCCTGATATTTTCCATATAGGGTTTGAAACTCATTCCCCCTTTTGCACTCAAAACTTCATAAAACCAAGAAAAATAACGTTCCCGTAAGGTTTTAGTCCATCCCTTTTCCGCCCTGCTCAGCAGCACTCCGTAGTAAATGGCTTCAACGGGGGGCATATTGGCAAGCATTTCCCGAATCTGAGGACCATACTGCTCACTGCGGTAGGTGACCTCATCTACTAATATTTCCTCATCTGTGGTTTTTTCGATATTGGTATTCCTTTCCATTAGAACTACCAACTTTTCTACTATCCCATCTGCTTGCAGATATAGAAGGAGTTGGGCCAATTCACGGTCCAGGACAGTATTGCCTGTTGGGAAATGTTGTGATAGCATTGAACTCATATAATTCGCTTCTGAAGCATTTGGCTTTCCCATACGAATAAAAGTCAGGGAATAGGCCCTAAGGAGATCTTGTTTTTGTCGCGAATCCAGGGAGGTCCATTTTTGTTCGCTTAATTTTTTTAATATAACCGGCCATCGTGATTTCCTTTCCAATCTGGCGAGGGCTATAGTAGCTTGAATAATTTCATCAGGGGAGGAAGATTTTTCAAAATAGGGTATCCAGTTTTCCGCAGTTGTTTTTTCAAGAACTATCCTGGAGGCATAGCGAATAAAACGATCCTCATGATCCAGGTGCTCCCAGGCTATGGCAAGTCCGTCTGGAGACGGAACCTTGTGATGTGTCTCAATATTCCGCCTCAGATTTCTCAAGGCAACAGCATTATCATATGGTGGATCTGCGGGCTTTACGGGTCGAATTTCTCCTTCATATCTCAGGCGATATAAACGGGAATCGAGCCCCCGGCCTCCCGTACCAAAGTACAAATGACCATCATTTCCTGCAATCATATCGGTAAGTGGAAGGGGAACTCCTGCCAGAAATTCTTTTCTTGTTGCCGTATAGGAACTCCCATTGGGTATTAAATCAACGAAATACATTGTGCCAAAACTCCAATCGGCAACAAATAACCCATGGGAATATTCTTCGGGGAATTTTAATTCATCTGCAGATAAGACCGCGGTTGGCGATCCTTGCTGAAGATCAATTACGGAAGGGAGGTTATCCGGGAAGTGTGAAGGCCATTTTCCTGTCCCTGTTCGCCATCCGTATTCACTACCACTGGTTACATGACAGATTCGGGTGGGCCTGTACCAGGGCATCCCCATATCCCATTCCATATCAGCATCATAGGCAAATAATTCTCCTTCGTGGTTAAAAGCCATATCGAAAGGGTTGCGATATCCCACGGAAATGAGTTCCCAGTTTGTACCGTCGGGATCGAACCTGGCAATCCAACCCCCGGGAGCCTTTATCTCTGTGGCATGACCACGGGCATCTAAATAGGGTTTGAAAAGGTTGTCTTCGTCCCAAATATCCGGAATCCTGCTATTTTTTCGTAGCATTTCCGGGATAATAACGTGGTTTCCTGCTATGAAATAAAGCGTTTTGCCATCCGGGGATGGAATTATGCTATGGGGCCCGTGTTCCCCCGCTCCTTCCAACTTAAGCAGGAGAGAAGCCTCATTTAGGCGCCCATCGCCGTTACCGTCCTTGAGCCTGTAGATACCGCTCCCATAAGTTCCTTTATCCCCATTATGCTTCTCCCAGGCCTTGTTAACCGCTACATAAAGACTATTATGTGCCCAAAGCAAACCATGGG
>CBDUAW010000188.1:0-5390 GCA_965365215.1 uncultured Eudoraea sp.
ATTGCAACAGGCGCATTGGTTAGAACAAAAGTACCACCTTCTTCATGTACACGTTCTGCAGTTTTCCACGCAATTGAATTTGAGTCCAATGCTCCAAAAATGATTCCCTTTTTTCCTTTTAATAAATTATATGCCATTTTATAATTGTTTGGTTTTATTTGGTGTCAAAGATATCAAAATTTAACAAGGTTAGCCCATTGAGGCAAGGAAGTTCACCTTGCATAAAACTGTATATATACAATTTGTTGCGCACTAATTTAAAAGCTGCTTTGCATGCGCAATAGCCGATTCTGAAAGCGACTTCCCCCCCAGCATCTCAGCCAGTTCCACTATCCGCTCTTCAGGATTCAGGGATTTCATCCTTGTTTGGGTGACCTGGCCCTGGTCATCCTTAAATACTTTAAAATGCTGATCTCCCTTGGAAGCAACCTGTGGCAGATGTGTTATTGCAAAAATTTGCATCCCTTCGCTCATACGCACCATGATATCCCCCATTTTATTGGAGATCTCGCCAGAGACCCCTGTATCTATCTCATCAAACATCATGGTTGGGAGTTTCTCATACCGCGCCAAAATTGATTTGATGACTAGCATAATTCTTGAAAGTTCACCACCCGAAGCAATCTTTTTTAAAAGTCCAAAATCAGATCCTTTATTAGCGGAAAACTCAAGAAGCAGATCATCTTTGCCAGACTTATTGAACGACTCGCGCTGGCTAAATACAATTCTGAATTTGGCATTGGGCATCCCCAATTCCCTTACGGCTTCCTCCATTTCCTTAATAAGATTAGGGATCACTTCATGTCTTTTCTGAGAAAGTGACACGGCCATCTTTTCAAGCTGGCCCTTAAGATTGTCCCGTTCAACTGTGATTCTCTCTATTTCCCCTTCCAGGTCTTCTGTAATCGCGAATTTCTTTTCCAACTGCCTTGTAATACTGAGCAACTCTGCAACATCTGAAACCCCGTGTTTTTTCTGCAGATCATAAATGCTTTGTAACTGGTCTCTAACTTCTGTTAGTCGCTTGGGATCCGAGGAAATATTATTTTCAAGTAGCTCTAATTCATCAGAGATATCTGTTATTTCTATGACGGAAGAAACAACGCGGTTGCTTAGATCTTCGTACTGCTTACCATATCCAGCGAGCTTGTTAAGGTAAAGTTTAAGCTGTCCCAGTAATTGCAGAAGCCCAATTTGTTCGTTATGGAACAATTGATAGGTATCTGACAATTGCTGCATGATGACTTCCACATTGTTCAGTTGTTCGTATTCTTCCTCAAGGCTTTGCTGCTGAGTCTCCTCTAAATTTGCTTCCTTAAGTTCCCGGAGGAGAAAACTGTTATAATCGTGCTCCTTGATTGCGGTTTGTTGCTGCTGCTGCAATTGTAACAATGAACTTTCCGTTTTACGGAATTGTTCCAGTTTTTCCTGAAACCCCTTAAGCAAATTCAAGTTGCCAGCAAGCGCATCCACAACTTTTAGTTGAAAGTCTGTATCTGCGAGTAATAAGGTTTGATGTTGCGAGTGAATATCAATTAACCGATTCCCAAGCATATTTAAAATGTCCAGGGTTACCGGTGAGTCATTTATAAAAGCCCTGGATTTACCACTAGGATGAATTTCGCGCCGTAAAATAGTGTGGGGGTCATAGAATAGCTCCCTTTCCTTAAAAAAACTTTCCAGCGCATACTGATCAATCTGAAACTCTGCTTCAATAATACACTTCTGCTCCTGATTTCTTAGGGCTGTCCTGTCTGCCCTTTTACCCAAAACCAGGGAAAGTCCTCCCAAAAAAATCGATTTTCCCGCTCCGGTTTCTCCCGTTATGGTGGTAAAACCCTTGGAAAATGAGACATTCAGATCGTCTATTAAGGCGTAATTTTTAATGATAAGTTTGGAAAGCACTGAATTGTAAATTTAAGTGCTGTAAAGATAAAGGATTCGCTGTGGAAAATAAATCAGGACTAATATTTTATTTCATTCCAAGTACTGGAATAAAAAGGGGCCACCCTATTAAGGGTCTCTTTGAGCGTAACCACATCTACCTTGGGCCCATCCGAAAAGATATTCAGGATCTCTTCAGATTTGGCATCAAAAAATGTCTGGATCAGGAAGGCATTGGGACGCCTTTTTATAAGGGTTTCAAACAACCTCATGGATCCGGAAATAACTTGTTTCCCGGTGCTGTTATTGTCCCCTAAAATGTCTAATCCCTTTCGGTGATAATTGTACATAGCAATTCGATACTCACGAAAAGTATTAGATAACAGGTTATCTACCATCACGAAGCGGGTTCTGTTATCGGTGGCCGACTGGCTCCATCCTGCAAAATTTGATCCCTGTGCCTGGGTCACGATTTGTTGCGCCTTTTTATAGTAGTCCGTACCCCCTTCCAGGGCAAAAGTATCGGCGTCTAAGCCAAGGATAATATAAACATAGTACGCAATCACACCTACAAGATTGGAATCAAAGGTGTTAGGGTTATAAACCAAAGGTTGAAATTCAATATAGTTGAAATTAAACGCGTTATCCTTATAATTAAAGATTGGGGTTTCATAAGAGGTATTGTAAACGGGGCGTGAAGACTGCACTTGAATATTAGCTCCGAAAAAATTGGATTCAAATTCCGTTACCGTAATGAACATTCTGCAGTTGATCCGTTCATTTTCCAGAAAGGTCCTGTTGGTCCATTTGCTCTTATTTACAAAATCGTTCAGGGACCGCTCCAGGGTTTGAAATATTTGCTGATTGGTCTGACTTACCTGATCCGAATTAACAGTTATCACACAATTGAGTTCCTGCGCCCCGGAATAGGTGAGGCTTACGAGCATTACAAGAATCAGAAGAATTTTACGCATTGAGGCGGCTTATAATTTCATTCCAGATATCGCGGGCAACTTCAGTCTTCGCTTTTACTTCAAACGGTATTATCTGTAAATTCTTGTCTATAAACGAAACTTTGTTTGTGATCTTTCCAAAGCCCGCCCCTTCATCGTTCATAGAATTTAGAACAATCGCATCCAGGTTCTTGCGTTTTAACTTGTCTTGAGCATTTGCAATCTCCTTTTCTGTCTCCAGAGCAAAACCAACCAGATATTGACTGGTTTTCTTTTCCCCCAGGGTAAAGAGAATATCGGGGTTCTTTACAAGGCTGATCTCCAATGAAGCGTCTTTTTTCTTAATCTTTTGTTCCGCCTTGTGTTTAGGCCTGTAATCTGCTACCGCTGCTGCCGCGATGGCAACATCAACCTGATCAAAATGCTCCAGGGCGGCCGTATACATCTCCTCGGCACTCACTACCCGAATTACCTGAATAGCGCTATTTGTTTCAGACAGATGCGTTGGGCCGGTTATCAGAATAACCTCCGCACCCAAAGCTGCAGCTGATCTTGCCAATTCAAAGCCCATAAGTCCGGAGGAATGGTTGCCAACGAAGCGCACTGGATCTATAGCTTCGTAGGTAGGTCCTGCCGTGATCATGACTTTTTTCCCGTTCAGGGGCAATCCTTTTGAAAGCGCCTTCTTAATAAAAGAAACTATTTCTTCCGGTTCTGCCATACGACCCTCTCCGTGAAGGCCACTTGCTAATTCCCCACTGGTAGCCGGGATAATTGTATTACCAAATGACTGCAGTTGTGAGAATGACTTTTTAGTGCTGGGATGCTGATACATGTCCAGATCCATTGCAGGGGCAAAAAATACCGGACATTTTGCAGACAGATATGTAGCTAATAGCAAATTATCACAGGTTCCATTCGCCATTTTGGAAAGCGTATTGGCCGAGGCAGGAGCAATCAGCATAATATCGGCCCAAAGACCAAGTTCTACGTGATTGTTCCAATCAATACCATTGTCACTTTCGTCCACAAAACTGAAAAGAACTTTGTTTTTTGAAAGTGTTGCCAGGGTAAGTGGGGATACAAAGTCGCGTGCACTCGGCGTCATCAGGACCTTTACCTCTGCTCCCTCTTTGATCAGTAAACGAACAAGGAAAGTTGTTTTATAGGCAGCAATACCCCCGGTAATGCCCAAAAGGATTTTTTTGCCGCCCAACATATTACTCTGCGTCTTTCTCCGTATTCCTGTAGTAGATTTTATCCTCCAACCATTCTACAATAGCCAAAGCATGGGGTTTGGGTAGTTTCTCATAGAATTTGGAAACTTCAATCTGCTCTTTATTCTCAAAAACCTCTTCAAGACTATCGCTGTACGTAGCAAATTCTTCCAGCTTCTCAAGAAGTTCTTTTTTGATTTCAGAATTAATCTGTATGGCGCGTTTAGCGGCTATAGAGATTGCCTCGTAAATATTATCCGTTTTATCATCAAACTCGTTTCTATTGATAGTAACGGTAGATACGGGGGCTTTGGAATTTTTTAGATCGTTCATATTCATTTTGTAAGGTTTTCTTGTTCTGAATAAAGCTTCAGTTCTTTGTCTATTTTTTCAACCAGGTTACCCGCTTCTTTGGCAAATTTGGTTTCAGGATAATACCTGAGCAGATTGTTATAGGCTGCCCTGGCAGCATCAAGGCGCTCTTTCTTCTTGTCCTCTGTACTGTTCAGCGCCAAATTGGACGCAGCTTCAATTTTGTAGTAATAGGCATCTTCCCTGAAAGCGGAACCTGGATTATCGGATATAAAATTATCGAGTGCTGCAATCGCCGAGACGTTGTAATCCAAAATATAAGATTTCCCCAGCTTGGTGAATTGCTTGGCAATTTCAAATGCTTTCTTTTCTTTTTTTGTAGTAAGCTCCTTTGCCATGGCATTGGCTTCAGCCATATATTCTGAATCCGGATAGGTATTGATAAAGCCTTGCAGCTTTAAAAGCGCCTTGTCAGTGTCCGTTTGGTCTAGCGAGTATTTTGGGGATAGCTGATAGTAACTCTTTGCCCCCAGAAAGGATGCCTGCGCAGCCTTGTCACTTTTCGGATACGACTTTAAAAATCGTTCAAACTGATATCCGGCAAAATTGTAATTCTTTATTTCAAAATACGTATTGGCCAGGAAGAACAAGACCCGTTCCCCCTGAGGCTTTCCTACATATCGGGGGGCTATCTGCTCAAATAGCCTGTTGGCTCTTTTAAAATCGCCCTCCGCATAAAGTTTTTCTGCCAGATCGTACTTCGCCTTTATCTCGTCATTTTTGAGTACCTTTTGGTATTCACTACAAGAGACAAAAAAAGTGAGGGTAAGCAGCAGAAGAATATATCGCTTCATTTTAAAAAACATTTTGCAAAATTAGGGATTCTAGACGGAATATAAAACAATTTGTTTGGCTCTAAGGTAGTTATCGAATTTACTTAATCACCTTACTTTAGGGAAGTTTTAACCAAAAATCAGGCATGGATCCCGGAAAAGGAGCGAATGTATTGAGAAATACGAGCTTT
>CBDUAW010000189.1:0-5367 GCA_965365215.1 uncultured Eudoraea sp.
TGATGATTTCCAGCTCCGTCAGATTGCACAGGAATTAACAAATGAAATAGAGAAGATCAATGAGGTTGCCGCTACCCAGGAAATTGGGGGTAGGAGGCGTCAGTTTCGGGTGCTGCTCGACAAGAACAGGATGGCTGAAAGCCATTTGGATTTCCTTTCTGTGGCCCAGATGATTACGGCAAACAACCAACAAATGAACAGCGGGGCCTTTAACAAAAATGACAGGGAGATTGCCGTGTCTTCGGGCCAATTTCTTCGGACTCGTGAAGATGTGGAAAATCTAATCGTTGGAACCTATATGGACAAGCCGGTCTATCTGCGGCAGATTGCAGCAGTAGACGACAGTGCTGAGATGCCCAAACAATACGTAAGTTTTGGTTTTGGGGAGGCCAATGACCAAAGTGTTGAATTCCCTTCGGAATATCCGGCAGTTACTATAGCCATTTCTAAACGAAAAGGCGCTGACGCCATGAAAATTGCGGAAGTTATTACTGCGAAGATCAGCCATCTAAGGCAGAACCTTATCCCAGACGACGTGCAGGTTAGCGTTACCCGTAACTACGGACAAACGGCTTCCCAGAAGGTTTCGGAGCTTCTGATGCACCTTATTGGCGCTATAGTAGCAGTAACTTTTGTAGTAATGCTGGCTATGGGCTGGAGGGGCGGTTTGGTGGTATTTCTTTCCGTACCTATCACTTTTGCCCTGACTTTGTTAAGCTACTATATGCTCGATTATACCTTGAACAGGATCACCTTGTTTGCCCTGGTCTTTGTAACGGGAATCGTAGTGGACGACTCCATAATTATCGCAGAGAATATGCACCGGCATTTTAAAATGAAGCGCCTGCCTTTTAAACAAGCAGCCTTATATGCCATCAACGAAGTAGGTAACCCTACTATTCTGGCCACATTTACGGTAATAGCCTCTGTTTTACCTATGGCTTTTGTCACGGGTTTAATGGGTCCCTATATGTCGCCCATGCCAATTGGGGCCTCCATCGCAATGGTACTATCGCTTTTTGTTGCCCTTACCATTACTCCCTACCTGGGATATATTTTTCTGAGAGAAAAGGAAAAAAAGACCGGGAAAACGAGTGATAAGAAACTGGAGGATACATGGATATATAGAATTTACAATAAACTGGAACGCCCCTTAATTGAGAACAAAAAGAAACGATGGATGTTCCTGGGGATTACGTTTTTCTTGTTGCTAGCATCTATCGGAATGTTTTTTACAAAATCTGTGGCTGTTAAAATGTTGCCATTCGACAATAAGAATGAATTTCAGGTAATAATCGACATGCCCGAAGGAACAACTTTAGAACGAACGGCAGGTGTTACCAGAGCCCTAGCACAATATCTCTCACAACAACCAAATGTTGTTAGTTATCAAAGTTATGTTGGAACCTCCGCACCCATTACATTTAATGGATTAGTTAGGCATTATGACCTTCGCGGAGGGTCTAATATGGCTGATATACAGGTAAACCTGGTCGACAAACACAAGCGCTCTGAACAGAGCCATACCATTGCTGCTGCCATGCGATCTGCCTTGCAGGAAATTGGGAAATCCTATAATGCCAATGTCAAAATAGTTGAGGTTCCACCCGGGCCACCTGTGCTCTCCACGATAGTTGGGGAAGTTTATGGGCCAAATTACGAGGACCAGATCACTTTGGCAGAGGGCGTAAAAGAAATCCTGAGAAATACTGCAGATGTTGTTGATGTGGATTGGATGGTAGAGGCAGATCAAACGGAGCTGGAATTTGTAACAGACAAGCAAAGGGCAATGCTGCAGGGTGTTAGTCCGGCGCAAATTACCGGTACACTCAACATGGTTCTATCTGAGCCTCCGGTTACCAATATTTATGATGAGCGTGCTGCAGAGCCGGTTCCTCTGGTATTGACACTGGAATCAATGGAAAAATCCGATGCTTTAGACCTTTCCCTTATTAATATTAAATCTCAAAATGGTAAGATGGTGGCCATTGGGGATATGACTTCAATAAATGAAAAGATTCGTGCCAAAAGTATATATCGCAAAAATCAGAAGAGGGTGGTTTATATAACTGCTGATATGGCGGGAGAGCTGGAAAGTCCTGTATATGCTATCCTCGGGATGACAGAAAAACTCCGGAACTTAACATTGCCAAAAGGATATTCCCTTGAAGAATTATACATAAAACAGCCTGAATATGAGGATAATTTTACCATAAAGTGGGATGGGGAATGGCAAATAACCCTGGAAGTATTCAGGGATCTGGGCGTGGCTTTTCTGGGGGTAATTGTAATGATTTATATCCTGATTGTGGGTTGGTTCCAAAACTTTAAGGCCCCTGTGGTGATGATGGTAGCAATACCGTTGTCATTAATAGGTATTGTAATGGCGCATTGGCTTTTTGATGCATTTTTTACGGCAACTTCTTTTATCGGGATGATTGCCCTGGCAGGAATCATGGTGAGGAATTCGGTGCTGCTGATCGATTTTGTAAATCTTCGGGTGGCAGATGGAATTCCTCTGAAACAAGCAGTCATAGAGGCCGGGGCAGTGAGAACTACCCCAATTCTTTTAACAGCTGGCACAGTGGTTATTGGGGCCTTTGTGATCCTTTTTGATCCCATTTTTCAGGGGTTGGCATTATCACTGATGGGAGGAACCATAGCTTCTACAGTGCTTACTTTATTGGTTGTGCCCCTGGTTTATTATTTGATAGAACGTAAAAGTGATACAAAATGAAATTATTGATAGTTACGGTAGTAGAAGAATTTGAAGAGGATATTTTAGGAATGTTCAAGAATGCAGGAATAGAGAAATTCAGCGGGTCAGAAATAGATGGGTACAAAAGCCAGGCACCGGTCCTAAAAGCAGCCAGCTGGTTTCCAAGCGTAAAAGGAGGGGTTGAGTCGAGTTTGTTCTTCTCCTTTACAACTGCGGAAAAAATAGCCGCTCTTTTTGATCTGATTGAGGAGTACAACCAACACCTGGAGACCCAAAACCCTATTAAGGCGGTGGTGGTACCCATTGAAAAATTTATTTAAACAAAACGATATGAAGCACAGAATAGTTAGGGCGGTTGCCGGTACATTCATTTTGATAAGCCTTATACTGGCGGTGTATGTTAATATTAATTGGCTATGGTTTACCGCCTTTGTTGGATTAAATCTATTACAATCTTCTTTTACCAAGTGGTGTCTTATGGAAGATATCCTTGCAAAGTTTGGTGTCGGAGATTGATCAGCTTTAAGGTGAATAATTACCAGAAGTAATGAAATTGTGAATCCGGGAGAAGGAACTCCCTTAAGAATTCATATCTTTCATTTACTTTTTCGATATTCTTTCACGTATGAAGCTTGCAATCATTACTGTCCCGGGATTAATATTAATGACTATGTTTTTTTTGGGATGCAGCCCGAAAAAGGGGGATGAGCCTTCTACTGTAGCGCCCAATATTATATATATCCTGGCAGATGACCTGGGATACGGAGAGTTAGGGGTATATGGGCAGGAGCTCATTGAAACACCCAATCTCGATGCCCTTGCCAGAAATGGCATGCTTTTTACACAACATTACAGTAGTGCCCCGGTCTGTGCCCCTGCACGATATATGCTTCTAACAGGTCAACATTCCGGACATGCCTATATCAGGGGAAATGAGGAATGGGGCGAAAGAGGGGAGGTATGGGATTACCGGGCCATGGCCAGGGATTCAAGCCTGGAGGGACAGCGTCCGATGCCAGAGAATACTGTAACCCTCCCGATGATGTTAAAGGAAAGCGGTTATGTTACCGGTATGGTGGGAAAATGGGGGCTTGGTGCCCCACATACCCAATCTATCCCCACAAAAATGGGATTTGATTTCTTCTATGGGTATAACTGTCAGCGGCAAGCCCATACCTATTACCCCTTACATCTTTATCACAATGAAAACAGGATCCATTTGCCCAATGACACGGTACCCCCGCATACCCCAATGGAACCCGGGCTCGATCCTCTTGATGCAGATAGTTATCGGCCTTATAATCAGGAGGCTTATGCCCCGGACCTTATATTCCGGGCCCTGACAGAATTTGTTGAAGAGCACAAAGAGACCCCTTTTTTCCTTTATTGGGCAACTCCATTACCACATGTAGCCATCCAGGCCCCTGAAAGATGGGTAGCCTATTATCAGGAGAAATTCGGGAAGGAAGAACCCTATCTTGCTGATAAAGGTTTTGGATATTTCCCGCACAAGAGTCCGAGGGCCGGATATGCAGCTATGATTTCCTACCTGGACGAAAATGTTGGGAAGCTGATAGAACAACTTAAGAAAGAAGGGATTTATGAAAACACCCTTATCATTTTTACCTCAGACAACGGACCTACTTATGCCGGCGGGGTAGATCCGGAATGGTTTCAAAGTGCAAAACCATTTCAAGGCGTTTACGGCAGGGGCAAAGGTTTTGTATATGAAGGCGGGATAAGGGTCCCTATGATTGCAAGTTGGCCTGGTAAAATTAAGGCCGGAACGAAATCCGACCATATTTCCATACACTATGATGTGATGGGCACCATGGCAGAATTAGTTGGGTTTGATGCGCCAGCGGGAAATGACGGAATAAGCTTTTTACCCACGCTGCTGGGCGAGAAAAAACAAAAGGATCATGAGTATCTCCTATGGGAGTTCCCCGAATACGACGGACAATTAGCGATACGTATGGGGAATTACAAACTGGTGCGCCAACATCTCAAAGCCGGTAAAGGGGAACCCACGCTCGAATTATATAATTTGGAAACAGATCCTATGGAAGAGAACAACATTGCGGATGAGAATCCGGACCTCCTGAAAAAAGCGGCTAAGATTTTTGAAAAGGAGCACCGACAAGCGGAAATAGAGAAATTCAGAATCCCTTTGCTCGAAAAAGGATTGCAGGCAAACCAATAGCTATTTTTAACTGAAACACCGTTTGTTTGAAACAAAATGGTTATGTCAAAAAAGGCAATGTTGGGGCCCTTTCTTAGCATAATAACTTTTGATAACTTTTGATGTAAGTTTTTTGTCTAAAATCCTACTTTTACAGGGAATTTAGTTATGTATTTACGATTTGATATGAGCGAAAAAATAGAACGAATAAAAACCCTGATAATTGGCTCAGGCCCTGCAGGGTATACAGCGGCGATTTATGCAGCAAGAGCAGATTTAAAACCTGTGGTCTATACGGGAATGGAACCTGGCGGGCAACTAACCACTACCACAGAAGTAGATAACTATCCTGGATATCCTAACGGAACTGACGGAACTGCCATGATGGAAGACTTTAAAAACCAGGCAGAGCGATTTGGAACCGATGTCAGGTTCGGTATGGCCACTAAAGTAGAGTTCAGTAAAG
>CBDUAW010000190.1:0-5366 GCA_965365215.1 uncultured Eudoraea sp.
GAATCCAAGGGTCATACAACTCAATTAGTTCCCGTAAAATCGGCAGGTGACCTGGAACTGGATAAACCTTTATATGAACTGGGCATTATCGGAATTTTTACGAAATCTCTTGATGCTGCCTTGCTAAAGGGCGAAATAGACCTTGCTGTGCATTCATTAAAAGATATGCCCACCTCCATGCCAACAGGCATTAAAATTGCTGCTATTTTAGAAAGGGGAAATCCAAATGATGTCTTAATTCACAAAGGGCTCGATTTTCTCAATGATGAAGGAATAATTGCCACTGGCAGTCTTCGAAGGCAAGCGCAATGGCTTCACAGATATCCTCTCCATGAAGTTGTAGATCTAAGGGGAAATGTTAATACACGCCTGCAGAAATTGAAGGATCATCCCTGGAATGCTGCCATTTTTGCCGCAGCTGGTTTGGAACGATTAGAACTAAACCCAGCAAATTTATCTGTACTGCACTGGATGGTCCCGGCACCCGGACAGGGTGCAATGGCTGTCACTGTTTTGGAAAGTGAACCAGAAGTTATTGGGGCAGTTGCAGCACTAAATGACGCTTCCACAGCACTTTGTACTTCAGTAGAACGGAAATTTTTAAAAGAATTAGAGGGAGGTTGTTCCGCTCCTATTGGGGCATTGGCAAGTATGGAAGGTGATCATTTACGTTTTAAGGGAATCCTTCTTTCCGAAGATGGGCAGCATAAGGTTGAAGTAAATAAAAGCGTAATGGCGAATAAGGCAGAGGATTTCGGAATAGAGTGCGCCAGGGAAATCCTCATCCAGGGCGGGGACAAAATCATGCAAAACATCCGAAAAAATCCTACAGGATCATGAACCTGCTCTCTACCAAAATAGTAACTTCGGATCAGCGATCACTAGTACATCCTGCTATAAGAAACTTCAAAGAATACAATGCTATAAAAATAAGTTCAACCCCATTTAAGATTGAGGGCCATTTTGATCACCTCATATTTACCAGTAAGAATGCTGTGAATAGCTATCTGAAAGCAAATCGGGAAAATAGACCTAGCGCTTCCGCCAAAACCACTAGTTGTTTTTGTGTTGGAGAAAAAACCAAAAGGTTATTGGAAGATAATGGCTTCAGGGTGTTATGGATGGCCGAAAATGCACTGGAATTAGCTAAAATGATAAGCTCTGAATATGCTACTTCATCCTTCCTTTTTCTACACGGCGATCGGGCCAGGATAGAATTACCCGTATATCTAAAAGACAATGGGGTCTCAATAGAGTCCAGGGAAGTTTACAAGACCACGCTGACGCCAAAACACTTTACAGAGGAATTTGAAAGTATTCTGTTCTTTAGCCCAAGTGCGGTAAGGAGTCATGCACAAATGAATACCCTATCTAACGTTACAGCCTATTGCATTGGGAATACTACCGCGAAAGAAGCCAAAAAGTATTGCAAGTGTGTATTTACAGCAGATTCCCCTACAATAGAGGCGGTATTGATAAAAGTAAACGAGAATTTAAAAGCGAAAATTTAGTGCATAATATGAATATAAAGAATGATCTTTTTCTTAAAGCCCTCAAAGGAGAACAAGTAGACCGGCCGCCGGTATGGATGATGAGGCAGGCGGGGAGATATTTACCCGAATTTATGGAGATCAGAAAAAAATACGATTTTTTTACCCGCTGTCAGACCCCTGAATTAGCCTCGGAAATTACCGTACAACCCATAAGGCGATATGGGATGGATGCGGCTATTTTATTTAGTGATATCCTTGTAATTCCGCAAGCTATGGGGATCGAGGTGCAGATGAAGCCCGATTTTGGTCCCTATCTTCCCAATCCTATCCGGACCGCAGAAGCGGTAACCAATATCCCCATCCCGGACGTTACCGAATCCCTGGGCTATGTAATGGAAGCTATCAAAATGACCAAGGACAAACTCCAAAATGAAGTTCCCTTAATTGGTTTTGCCGGGGCACCCTGGACTATTTTATGTTACGCAGTGGAAGGTAAGGGCAGTAAAACCTTTGACAAGGCCAAAGGTTTCTGTTTTACAGCCCCTGAAGCGGCTCATCAGTTATTGCAGAAGATAACAGATACGACCATAGCGTATTTAAACGAGAAAATTGCTGCCGGGGTCAATGCGGTTCAGTTGTTCGATTCGTGGGGAGGTCTGCTGTCGCCCGAAGATTATATGGAATTTTCGTGGCCCTACCAGCAACAGATTATCAATGCGCTGCAAGATATGGCTCCGGTAATAGTCTTTGCCAAGGGGTGTTGGTTTGCGCTGGACGAAATGTCGAAATCAGGAGCTTCTGCTTTGGGGATCGATTGGACCTGTTCGGCAAAAAATGCTAGATATCTTACGGGCGGGAAGATTACTTTACAGGGAAATTACGATCCTGCGAGATTGTTGTCGCCTCCAGAAGAAATCAGAAGGGGCGTACATAAGATGATTCGTGAATTTGGTAAAGACCGTTATATCGTGAATCTGGGCCATGGTATCTTGCCCAATATTCCGGTTGAACACGCCAAAGCATTTATAGATGCGGTAAAAGAATATAAGGAATAAATGAACCTATGGTCCACATTTAAATCCCTTAGGCTTTCAGCACTGTGGCCCTTGATAGGAATTTGCCTGAAAAACCCTTTGTATGTAATCCCAACAATAAAAGCTACTAAAAGGTGTATTTTAATATGTGATGCACTGTACGGGCAAAACCATCATAAAAACACTGCGGCCAATGCCTTTAGGCATGCCTTATGGAATTTCCTTATCTCCCGGGATTGCAGTAGTAGCTCAAAGGACCAGGTAAAAGTATTACGCTGGACCAAAGATATAACCGACTGGCATGAAAAATTTTCAAAGAACAACAGGGTGGAAATGGCGATGGACTTACACAACAATAGGGTGGGACGAATCCTGTTTCTGGAGAACCAGGACCTTTCAGAGCATGATCTTGTTTCGCTATTGAAAAAAATGGCGGATAGCTCCATAAAAATTCAAACTGAGGAGGAAGTTACCTCAGCAAACCATAAAACACTGGTACATTTAAAAGACTATAAACCAAATGAAAGAGCAGTTTTATAATTATATCCAAAACCTGCAAGACCAAATCTGTTCTGCCCTTGAGCAGGAAGACGGAATGGCCAATTTCAAAGAAGACCTGTGGAAAAGGGAAGAAGGAGGAGGCGGTCGTACCCGTGTCATAGAGAACGGTGCCGGATTTGAGAAAGGGGGGGTTAACATCTCTGCTGTATATGGCCCTCTTCCCAAAAGCATGCAGGCCTATTTTGGGGTTGGGGAAGTTGATTTTTACGCCTGTGGGCTTAGTTTGGTGCTCCATCCTAAAAATCCCATGGTCCCAACTGTTCATGCTAACTGGCGATATTTTGAAATGTATAATCAGGATGGTGAGATCGTAGATCAGTGGTTTGGAGGTGGGCAGGACCTTACGCCTTATTATCTTTTTGAAGAAGATGCTCTTCATTTTCACCAAACTTGTAAAAAAGCCTGTGATCTGCATGGCAGCTCACTATATCCCAACTATAAAAAACGCTGTGATGAATATTTCTGGAATGCACATCGAAACGAAGCCAGGGGATTGGGAGGATTATTCTTTGATTATTGCAAGGCTAACGAAGAAATGGAGATGCAGGATTGGTATCATTTTGTAAGCGCGGTTGGCGACAGTTTTTTAACTGCTTACCTGCCCATTGTTCAAAAAAGAAAGGATTTGTCATTTACCGAACAGCATCGTGAGTGGCAGGAAATTCGAAGGGGACGATATGTTGAATTTAATCTGGTACACGATAAAGGAACTCTTTTTGGTTTAAGGACTAATGGAAGAATTGAAAGTATCCTGATGAGTCTGCCTCCGAAGGTGCAATGGCGATACGATTATCACCCTAAGGAAAACACCAGGGAAGCGGATCTTGTAAAAGTACTGCAGCAGCCGAGAGATTGGGTTTAATCTAGTAATTTTGTGCAAACGTACGGAGTATGAGAAAACAAAAGATTTATCAGATAGATGCATTTGCTGATGCTCCCTTTAAGGGAAACCCGGCAGCTGTCTGCATATTAGACCAATGGCTGCCAGAAAGCCAAATGCAAGACATTGCCATGGAAAATAACCTGGCGGAAACCGCTTTTGTAGTTAAGGAAGGATATCATTACCATATCCGATGGTTCACCCCTGAAGTAGAGGTTGCCTTATGCGGCCACGCCACCCTGGCTTCTGCTTTCGTACTCTTTGAATATTACAAAGCGGAAGGTTCTGTATTGCAATTTCATTCCCTAAGTGGTCCCTTGTCTGTGGAAAGAAGTGAAGATGGTGCTTTAATATTAGATTTCCCGGCAGATAATCCCGTTGCAGTAGAGGCCCTTCCCGCACTAAATGAGGCACTGGGAGTTGCTCCAGAAAAAACGATGAAGGGAAAAACAGATTACCTTTTAATTTACAAGGACCAACAGTTAATTGAAACCTTAAACCCCAACTTTTTTCTATTGAACAAGGTAGATGCCAGAGGAGTTATTGTATCGGCAAAAGGGGATCAGGTGGACTTTGTCTCCCGGTTTTTTGCACCGCAGTCGGGCGTTAGTGAAGACCCTGTCACAGGTTCTGCACATACTACACTAACCCCATATTGGTCCGGAGTATTAAATAAAACAAGACTCAAAGCTCAACAATTGTCTAAACGTGGAGGCAATTTGCACTGCGAGTTGCACAATGACCGCGTAAAGATCAAGGGCAAGGCAGTTCCCTATCTCAAAGGTGAAATCCTGCTATAAAAAGTAATAACTAAAATTCTAGGACATGTATCCACTAAGAAGAAACCGAAGACTCCGAACCAATGAAGCGATCAGGCATCTTGTCCGGGAAAATATCCTAACGCCGAGCGACTTCCTCGTGCCTTTATTTGTAGTGGAGGGCCGCAGAATTAAAGAACCCATCTCGTCCATGCCGAATTACTACAGATTGAGCCTGGATGAATTGGAAAAAGAAGCTAAAGTACTTTGGGGTATGGGCCTCTGTGCGGTTTTACTTTTTGTAAAAGTTCCTGATGAACTGAAAGACAATCAGGGCACGGAAGCCTTAAATGAGCACGGACTAATGCAACGAGCCGTTAAGGCTGTTAAAAATGCCTGTCCTGATATGTTAGTAATGACAGATGTGGCACTGGATCCCTATTCCACCTATGGACATGACGGCATTGTGGCTAATGGGGTCATTCTGAATGACGAAACCAGTGAACTCCTTGCGGAAATGAGCATCTCTCACGCCCAGGCCGGGGCAGATTTTGTAGCCCCCAGCGATATGATGGACGGTAGGATCCAAATTATTAGGGAGGCCCTGGAAGATGAAGAACTTACCAATACCGGGATAATG
>CBDUAW010000191.1:0-5323 GCA_965365215.1 uncultured Eudoraea sp.
TCCGGACTGGAAAAGTCTGATTTTCAACTATGGCCGGAACGAAGTCCGGGCCTTTTTGATAAGCAATGCCCTTTTCTGGTTAGAGCAATACCATGTGGATGGTTTGAGGGTAGATGCTGTGGCTTCAATGCTTTATCTGGATTATTCAAGGGAAGAAGGGGAGTGGGAACCCAATATTTATGGAAACAATGAAAACCTGGATTCCATATCTTTTATAAAAGAACTCAACGAAGAAGTATATAGGAGCTATGATGGGGTACAAACTATAGCTGAAGAATCCACTTCATTCTCTATGGTAACCAGACCTGTAAATATTGGGGGGCTTGGATTTGGCATGAAATGGATGATGGGTTGGATGCACGATACTCTTGAGTATTTCAAGAAAGAACCTGTTTATAGAAAGCATCATCAGAACGATCTGACGTTCAGCATGACCTACGCTTTTACGGAGAACTTTATGTTGCCATTCTCGCATGATGAGGTAGTCTATGGGAAGCAATCCCTCTTATACAAGATGCCCGGAGATGAGTGGCAGCGATTTGCAAACCTCAGGTTATTATTTGGCTATATGTATACACATCCGGGGACTAATCTTATCTTCATGGGAGCCGAATTTGGACAATCCTCAGAATGGAATTTCCAGCAGAGTCTGGATTGGCACCTATTGCAATACGATTTTCACTCTGGGATTCAGCAGATGGTTAAAGATTTGAATAAAATATATCAGGACTGTCCGGCCCTCTATGAAAAACAATTTAGCCCGGATGGTTTTCAATGGATAGATTACGGGGATTCAGAGAATTCGGTTCTTTCATATATCAGGAAGGGCCACGATCAGAAAAATGACCTGATTGTGGTTTGTAATTTTACTCCTGTCCCAAGGAAAGGATATCGAATTGGTGTGCCTAGAGCAAGGGCGTTAAAAGAATTGTTTAACAGTGATGCCCCAAAATATGGAGGCAGTGGTGTGAGTAACGGCACAGTAAAGCCCGAGAAAACACCTCAGCATGGATTTAAACAGTCGATCGAAATTACATTGCCTCCGCTCTCCGTAGTAATATTCCGATAAATTTAGGTTGCGCAATCGTTATAGTTCATAAATCCTGAAAAGAACATTTCATTATTAGCGGTTTATGTCTTTTTTTTGTTCGTCCTTAAAGCGAAGCTGACCATGATTACCAATACTGAAATAGAATACAAAGGGAATCTGTACCCGAATCAGGTCGTTGATTTCAAACAAGTTACCGATAAGTTTTATTATACCACAGCAAACGGGGTAATCCTTGAGATTACGGTTTTGAGAAACAGTGCTATCCGTTTTAGATACGCTACTGATCACATGTTCCAACCCGATTTCTCCTATGCAATCAGTCCAAACGCCAGCAAAGGCTATAATCATCTGGAGAGCAAGGAAACCGATACGGAATACCTGATACTGACCTCCAAAATTCAGGTTTTGATCGATAAAAAAACCCTTCGGATCCAGATCTCTGACCTGGAAGGAAATATTATAAATGAAGACGAGAGTGGCTTCCATTGGGAAGAAAACCATGAATATGGGGGAAATACAGTAAAAATGAGCAAGATTACCCAGAACGGGGAAAGTTTCTACGGAATGGGCGATAAGGCAACACACACTAATCTAAAAGGAAAAAGGGTAAGTAACTGGGTTACCGATCAATATGCGTATAGCAAGGACCAGGATCCCCTATACAAAGCCATTCCATTTTATATTGGACTTCACAATAATATCGCTTACGGAATATTTTTTGACAATACCTTTCATTCCTATTTTGATTTTTCTCATGAAAAACGCCATGTAACCAGTTTTTGGGCAGATGGAGGGGAGTTAAACTACTATTTCTTTTACGGTCCGGAAATGTCGAGAGTGGTACGGTCGTATACAGACCTTACCGGCACACCAGAGTTGCCGCCTATGTGGGCGTTGGGCTATCATCAATCAAAATGGAGTTACTTTCCAGAAAAGAAGGTAAAAGCCCTGGCTAAAAAATTCAGGGACCTCAAGATTCCCTGTGACGCCATCTATCTGGATATAGACTATATGGACGGCTTTCGTTGCTTTACCTGGGATAAAAAGAAATTTCCGGACCCTAAGAGGATGATTAGCGACTTATATGAGGATGGCTTCAAAACCGTAGTAATGATTGATCCGGGAATAAAGGTGGACCGTGATTATTGGGTATACGAGGAGGCCCTCAAGAACGATTATTTCTGCAAAAGAGGCGATGGCCCCTTAATGCAAGGTAAAGTATGGCCCGGACAATGTAGTTTTCCGGACTTTACAAATCCTGAGGTTAGAGAATGGTGGGCTGAACTTTACAAGGGCCTTATTGCAGATACCGGAGTTCATGCTGTTTGGAATGATATGAATGAGCCTGCTGTGATGGAAGTCCCAAGTAAAACGGCACCTTTGGATACCAGGCATAATTTTGATGGTCACCCCTGTACCCATAGAAAGGCACATAATGTATACGGTACCCAAATGGTAAGGGCAACTTTTGATGGAGTTAAGAAGTATGTCTATCCCAAAAGGCCTTTTGTGATCACCCGGGCTGCCTATGCCGGGGCTCAGCGATTTACCTCCACCTGGACAGGTGATAATGTGGCTACCTGGGAGCATCTTTGGATTGCTAATGTTCAGGTTCAAAGAATGTGCCTCAGTGGGATGTCTTTTGTGGGTTCTGATATAGGGGGCTTTGCCGAACAGCCTAATGGAGAATTGTTTGCGAGATGGATTCAGCTCGGAATCTTTCACCCGTTTTGCAGGGTACACTCCAGTGGCGATCACGGCGACCAGGAACCCTGGTCATTTGACGAGGAGGTAACGGATATGGTGCGCAAGTTTATAGAAATGCGATACCAGCTTCTCCCGTATCTGTATACCATGTTCTGGAAATATGCAAAAGACAATATACCCATGTTGAAGTCCTTGGTATATTTTGATCAGGAAGATCAACAGACACATTTCCGTACCGATGAATTTATCTTCGGAGAACAAATTCTGGTATGCCCCGTTCAGGAACCAAATGCAAAAGGGAGGAGAATGTACATTCCCAGGGGAAAATGGCATAATTACTGGACCGGGGAGATCATTGGAGGGGGAATGGAGAAATGGGTAGATGCCGATATCGATAAGATCCCCATCTTCGTGAAAGAAGGTGCAATAATCCCTAAATATCCCATACAGCAATACGTAGGTGAAAAGAAGATTGACCAATTAATACTTGATATTTACTATAAACTTGGTAAAGAAGATTCCACTGTATATGAAGATGCCCAGGAAGGTTACGACTATACCAAGGGTTACTACAGCATCAGGAATTTTAAGTTAAATGGGAAATCGAAAGAACTTATTATTCAGCAATTTAAGGATGGTACCTATATTACTCCCTATGATACTTTTAAAATAAATCTTATTGGTCTTCCATTTCAAATTGAAGCGATTGAGGTCGACAATGAGATGGTGAACCTAGAGTCTATTAAACCCAATGGCGATAATACCATCATCGTAATTAAGGATTTCACAGAATTACATATTATTGGAAAATAATTTTTGTATTTTGAGGCATTAATTGCAGCCTTATGAATCGAAAGCTTATTCTTCTGACCCTCTTGGTATTTTTTGGGGTCGCCGCCTGTAAAACAAATCCTTTTACCGGCAAAAAAGTATTGAATTTTTATCCTAACAGCCAGATTTTTCCCATGGCTTTTGCCCAATATGATGAATTCCTCGGACAAAATAGTGTTGTTGAGGAAACTGCAGAGGCCAAAATGATTTCCCTTGTGGGGCAGCGAATCTCCACGGCTGCAGAGCGATGGCTAGATGCCAATGGATATCCTGGTTACCTGAAAGATTACCGATGGGAGTATAACCTGGTTAAAGATAGCCTTGTAAACGCCTGGTGTATGCCTGGAGGTAAAATTGTATTTTATACCGGGATCTTGCCAATTTGTGCCGGAGAAACCGGCGTAGCGGTGGTTATGGGCCACGAAGTTGCGCATGCCCTGGCTGATCACGGGGCTCAAAGGATGAGTGCAGGCACCTTACAACAATTAGGAGCTGTTGCAGGGAATGTAGCTATTAACGACCCTCAGAAAAGAAATATTTTCAACCAGGCCTATGGCGTTGGTTCTACTGTTGGCCTAATGTTGCCATTTAGCCGAAGCCACGAAACGGAAGCAGACCGTATCGGCTTACAAATTATGGCCATAGCGGGTTACAATCCAGATGAGGCCGCAGAACTCTGGAAGAGAATGAAGGCAAAAGGGGGCACTAATGCACCTCCGGAATTTCTGAGTACCCACCCTTCTAATGACACAAGAATTGCAAATCTCACTCAGTGGGCACCTTTAGCCAGAGCCGAAGCGCAAAAATTTGGCGTTACTACGTTTCAATGATATCAAGAGGAAGCTAAACCTCTTGACATATCTTCAAGGCCATCCCTGAAGGATGGCTTTATTTTTGACCATGGCAAGATCATACGCAATTAAGGGGAGTAAAAAATTATTGAATGCCTGGGCATTCTATGACTGGGCCAATTCGGTATACAGTCTGGTAATAGCTTCAGCCGTATTCCCTTTGTTTTACGGGGCCCTTTTTAGAACGGCCAATATTGAAAAAGTTACACTCTTTGGAGGCGAAATTGCAAGAGCGCCCCTGATAAGCTATACCACCTCCGCAGCATTTTTGTTTATAGCTATTATCACCCCATTATTGTCGGGCATAGCAGATTATACTGGCAATAAAAAAGTGTTCATGAAATTCTTTTGTTACCTGGGTGGAATTTCTTGTATGGGACTTTACTGGTTTTCACTGGACAATATTCTCCTGGGCCTTTGCTGTTATTTTTTTGGTCTGGTGGGCTTTTGGGTGAGCTTTGCAATAAATAATTCTTACTTGCCCGATATTGCCTTTCCGGAACAACAAGATGGCATTAGTGCCAAAGGATTCTCTATGGGGTACTTTGGAAGCGTGTTGCTATTGCTCTTTAATTTGGCCATGGTTATGAATCCACAATCTTTCGGCATAGAGAACGGTCTCGGGGAAGTTGCGGAATTAAAAGCGATGAGGCTCTTTCCCCGTACGCGCACCCGGAACATGCCCACAATATTTGCTAAGAAAGGAGATAAGCGGAAATCAACAGGATGCAACTGCATCTTGTTGGCCTCGATTTTGGAAAAATCGAGTATGTCTTCTATTAAAGTCAAAAGATGTTGGGCACTTTCCCTTATAATATTTAGAGATTGCCGGTGTCCATCTGTCAGGTTGGGTTCTTTGTTGAAAATTTGTACATTGCCTAAA
>CBDUAW010000192.1:0-5307 GCA_965365215.1 uncultured Eudoraea sp.
TAAGCCGAAGGGACACTGCTTGCAATCTGCTACGGAAGATTTATCTTTTTATCAATAAGTTGTTTCATACTCACATCCTGATAGTTGCGCTTCACAAAATCGAGCGCCAGGTATAACAACTGGCCCATGGTTTTACATTTTTTGAATTTTAGATCATGGGTGAGATCGTAAATCTGCTTTCCAAGTAGCTCAATGTTTTCGGGAAGTGAAATGTCATCTTCTTTGCAAATGTTTACCAACCGGTTTATTCTTTCTCCAGAACTGATTATCCTTTTGGCAACAATAGACCGCTCTTCAATCTTATACTGGTCCACGGAATCTGCCAATAGTTTACTCTGAACCAATTGCACCATTGTATAGTTCTCTTTAAAAAATTGTGGGCGATACACCTTTAGTTTTCCTTCAAAACTCTGCTGATCAAAATCAATGGCCCTAATCTTATAGATAACGTGGTCAAAATCGTGCATGGGGACAATCACATAGTTATAAGAGCGCATATCCCCTAACAACCTTATCATACAACGTTCGTTGAATTTCACAAACTCTTTGGCCAGCTGCGCCTTTTCTGATTCTGTGCAAGACGGCAGCATCTCCTTAATAAATACATCCCCGGGGATCCCCGCTATGTGTTCCTCAATAAGGGTGTCTTTGCACACCAGGAAATTGAGGTTATAAGGGGATAAGATATGTTCTAACTCCAGCCCATATATTCTGGAAGCATCCGTTTTTTTCACATAGAAATAAAGGAAATTGTCATTGAGGATGTTCCTGACTTTTATTCGGAATGGCTTGGAGTTCCCAAAAGTACAGAAGTCTACGGCATCAATGTTGAGATATTGGAAAATCCGTTCACTCCCGTCCGAATGGAGAATGGAATAGACCTGCTTTAAACTGAGGTCTATCTCCTGCCTTTCGGCGTCTGAGTAATACACCCGTACCCATAAGGTATCCTCTCCATTGTCATCATAAACCACAACGGATCCGGCAAACCTCAGCAAATCATCATAAAAAATAGGGATCTCTATCTTCCGGTTGTATTGGTCCAGATAGGCATCCAATTTTTTACCTACCGGGTAAGCAGGTTTTTTCTTCGACATCAATCTTTCGTCCGCCATTAATTGAGATACTTTTAAATTTATTGTAACAAATTAGTGAATTCTTCGTCAAGTTACTATACACAACCCAAAACGTTTTCAGATTGGAAACCATATTGACCGTTAATAAACTTACCAAGAAATTTGGATATCTCACCGCTGTAAAGGACTTGTCCTTTACCATAGAAAAAGGGAATGTCTACGGGATTTTAGGCCCAAATGGCAGCGGGAAATCCACTACCCTTGGAATAGTCTTAAATGTGGTAAACAGAACCAGTGGAGATTTTACCTGGTTCGATGGCCATACCTCAACTCATGACGCCCTGAAGAAAGTGGGGGCTATTATTGAACGTCCTAATTTCTATCCGTATATGTCGGCCATCCAGAACCTGAAACTGGTTTGTAAGATCAAAGAAGTATCGGATGATAAGATTCAGGAGAAACTGGAATTAGTTGGGCTATGGGAAAGGAAAGACAGCAAGTTCAGGACATATTCCCTGGGTATGAAACAGCGGCTGGCAATTGCTTCAGCCCTTTTAAATGATCCTGAGATCCTTATCCTGGATGAGCCTACCAACGGGCTTGACCCACAGGGAATACACCAGATTAGGCAAATTATTAAGCGGATTGCCTCCCAGGGTACTACCATACTGCTGGCATCCCATCTTCTTGATGAAGTTGAAAAGGTTTGTACCCACGTGGTTATTTTGAGAAAAGGGGTAAAATTATACTCCGGACGTGTAGATGGAATGATGGCCAGCCATGGTTTCTTTGAGCTGACGACAGATAATAATGACACCCTGATGGTCTTGCTAAAGAAGAACGATAAGATTGGTGAACTCAAAAAGGAAGGAGAATTGGTAACGGCTTTTCTGAAGGAAGAAATGGATGCTAAAGAACTAAATAATTGGCTTTTTGAACAAGGTATTGTCCTTTCCCATCTGGTTAAAAGAAAAGAGAGCCTGGAGGAACAGTTCTTAACCTTAACTGAACGACAAACGATCTAAACCAGTGCTGCTAAAAAGATGAAGAGACTACTCCAAATAGAATTCATAAAGCTCTGGAACAACAGGGCTAGCAAGGTTCTGATAATTTCATATTTCGTCTTGCTGACTTCCATTGCGTTAATTGCCGCTATAAAGTTTGATATAGGGCCTGTGAAGTTCCACCTTGCGGAACAGGGAATTTTCAATTTCCCCTATATCTGGCATTTTAACACCTTTATTACCGCTTTTTTCAAACTGTTTCTGGCAATTGTCATTGTTTCCATGATGGCCAATGAATACAGCAATAAAACCATAAAGCAAAACCTTATTGACGGTTTATCGAAGAAGGAGTTTATCCTTTCAAAATTTCTGACGGTAATATCATTTGCCCTGATTTCCACGGCATTTGTATTTGCGGTTTCCATGGTCCTTGGATTAATTTACTCAGATTTTAACGAAGTCTCCATCATATTTTCAGACCTGGAATTCC
Organism: uncultured Eudoraea sp.; assembly: GCA_965365215.1. Classification (GTDB taxonomy): domain Bacteria; phylum Bacteroidota; class Bacteroidia; order Flavobacteriales; family Flavobacteriaceae; genus Lentiprolixibacter. The sequence continues at coordinate 2,571 of CBDUAW010000192.1, forward strand.
TTCTTGCCTTTTTTATAAAGCTTGTAGGTTTCTTCTCTTTCTGTCTTTTCCTTGGCATCTTGGTTAAACGATCAGCCTTTGCCCTGGGATTCCTTATTCTATGGCAGGTATTGGAAGGATTTACCAGAGGAATGATCCGCTGGAAACTTTTCGATGGTGAGACTACGGATATGGTGATGGCCTTTTTCCCCTTAAATTCAATGTACAACTTAATTAAGGAACCTTTTTCCCGACTAGGAGCTGTTCAGTCCGTCGCCAATCAGATCGGGGAGAAAATACCTCTGAACTACCAGGTACATTGGTATGAAATGCTGATAGTATTGGCTTGGACGGCCATTTTTATCTATTTATCGTATGCTTTGTTGAAAAAGAGAGATTTGTAGTATCTTGTGGTGTTTGCTAGAACACTATGAAAAAGATTACTGCATGTATGCTCCTCATCTTGCTTTGTCCTTTTTTTTCATTTGGGCAAGGAGAAACCTCCAATTGGTATTTTGGAAAAGGTGCAGGTATCCAGTTTAACAATGACGGGACAGTAACGCCTGTCCAAAAAAGTAATATTGACACTTTTGAGGGCTGCGCCTCCATATCCGATCCCTTTGGCAATCTCCTTTTCTACACCGATGGGATAAGCGTCTATGATCGTAGGCATGAAACCATGAAAAATGGTAAGGACCTGTACGGAGATCGGTCCAGCAGCCAGTCGGCCATTATCGTCCCTAAACCCGATGATCCCTCTATATATTACATCTTTACAGTAGACACCAGCACCTTTGAAGATGATCCGAACTTTGGACTAAACTATTCTGTTGTAGATATCTCCCTAAATAACGGATATGGGGAGATTACCCAAAAAAACATAAATCTCTTGGCAAGCTGCTCAGAGAAAATAACTGCGGTAATAAAAGACTGTTTTGAGAAGTCTATTTGGGTGGTAACGCTGGCGGCGGCCAATGGAAGAGATGCTGCTTTCAACACTTTCTACTCCTATGAGATCAATACTCAGGGAGTTAATGTGGTTCCCATTAAATCTACTATTAGCACTTTTACAGTGCAGGACCCACGAGGTTATATGAAAATATCTGCAGATGGCAGCACCGTGGCTGTAGCTAATGCTACAGATGGTTTGTTTCTGTTCGACTTTGACAATGTGAATGGCCGGGTCAGTAATCCCCTAGAGATCCCCCTTGATGGCCCTAATTTTATCCCCTATGGGGTTGAATTCTCCCCGAATAACGAATTCCTGTACGTACATGCGTCAAATGAAAGGCAGCAAAATGGTCCGCTAACCTCCTCATTATTGCAGTATGAGGTCAATAGCCCAGATATTAAAGGGTCTGAAGTGGTAATAGACGAGCGAGGTGTTTTCCGGGGCGCACTTCAACAGGCAGAAAATGGGAAGATTTACAGGACCATTTCCCAAACCTATTTGAGCGGTTCTGAATACCTCGGGGTAATACACAATCCTAATGAGAAGGGACTCGCTGCAAATTATGAGCACGATGCTGTTTATTTGAATGGAAAGATTGCCACTCAAGGGCTCCCTCCGTTTATTCAGTCTTTCTTTAGCAACACAGACCTGGTACGCAATGCGGACGGCACAACCAGTAGTACCCTTACCCTTTGTAGTGGGGATGCTCTTACCCTTGAAGCCGAAAATATTCCTGGGGCAACCTACCTTTGGGAAAAAGATGGCCTACCCCTGAATGTCCCGGGAGGAAACATCTATAGTACCAACAATGTGTCTGTGGCCGATGGCGGCAGATACCGGGTAGAAATTCTCTCTCCAGACCCTATGGAATGTCCAATTATTGGTCAATCTCAGGTTAAGGTCATTCCCAATCCAGACCCCAGTTTAACCCTGACTCAATGTGATGTGGATGCCACAAACACTACTGATGGTTTGACGACGATAAATCTCACCGAAATAAATACAAACCCTGATTATACATTCTATTTTTATGAAAGTGTGGCAGACCGGGATGCAGAAATACCCATTGACAACATTACACAATACCAGAATAGCGTACCATTTTCACAAACCTTGTACTATAAGGTTGTAAATACCCTTGGCTGTACCAGTCTGGGTGAAGTGGATATCCAGATCAACCCTGTTACTATAGAAACAAGCCCTTATGGCCCCTATTACAACTGCGATCTGAATCCGGATGACAGTGATGATACCAAGCTGTTCGATCTATCTCTCATAGCCAGTAATTACGGGAATACCGAGGTTAAATTTTATGAAACCCTAGAAAACCTTGCCTTAGAAGTTAACCCCTTGCCTCAAAATTATACTTCGGGAACAAAAACAATTTATGCGCGACTGGAAAGTGGCTCGCAATGCGTTGGGGTACAAGAAGTACCACTCTATGTGTTTCAGTCGCCCACTCCGCAAATTCAGGAATCGTTTAATCTATGTACTGATGGGGAAGGATTACAACTTAGGGCTCCATTGGGTTTTGACACATACCGATGGTATAGAAGTGGTAATTCGGGTATTGAGGAGGTATCGGCAGAACAGAGCATAACGATAAGCGAGGCTGGCACTTATTTCCTGGAAGCAAGCTATAACTACAATATAGACGGGGAGGTCATAAGTTGTAGTAATAGTGTACCCTTTGAAGTATTCCCCTCAAACAAAGCCCTCATAGAGAACTTATTTATAAAAGACTTTTCTTCCAATAACACTATGCAAATTGAAGTATCAGGTGATGGAATATATGAATACTCAATA
>CBDUAW010000193.1:0-5275 GCA_965365215.1 uncultured Eudoraea sp.
CTCAGCTGCATGACACGGCCTGGGCCGTTGCACCCCATATTTAAAAAAATTGGCCAATTGATCTGTACAGGTTATCGTTAATGCTACAACTAGCAGCAATATCAACGTTTTTTTCCATCCCAGATGCAAATAGGACAGGATGAGAAGAAGTAGGTACAGCGGCAGCGAGCTCCATTTGTTAGTAATAAACAACCAGAAGCCATCCCAACCTTCTGTGCCCAGTTGATTCAAAAAGAGGAAAAGCTCCTTATCCCATTTCAGTAGTTCTTCTATCATGTCCCCTATTCCTCGTAACGACTTACCTCTCTATCATAAAACAACGTTGCTTCCGCAATAAGTTTTTCAGCTTCGGCTTCCAATTCCTGCTCGTCTTCCTGGGAGAATTCCTCAAACCACTCCACTTCATCGTTCTCCAGATTAAGGACAAATCTGGGGTACTCGGTATGGATTATATAAATAGCCGTAGGGAAATCTGTGTTATCACCTAAAAGAAATTTAGGAAGTGCCATAAAAATAATGTTTAATGTTTTAGGATATTCTGTATCAAGGGATTCTTATGTTGTGATATTTTCAATCGGTATTAGACTAGCCCAGAATAAATTTTTTGGTCATATAGTTAAATCGAATATACAACATTATGGCCGATGCAGTTAAGCCGGAAAGCAATCCGATCCAAATACCCACACTCTTCAAATCCGTATACAGGCCCAGGTAAAAGCTAATAGGAAATCCCACCAGCCAATAGGCGATAAAGGTAATTAAGGTTGGGATTTTGACATCCTGAAGGCCTCTGAGCGCCCCCAGGATAACCACTTGCAGCCCATCAGAAATCTGAAAGAAGGCCGAAACTAGCAATAGTTGGGCGGCAATAGCAATCACCTCCATATTATCGGCCTGATTGGCCAGGTCATTTACATCAAGATATAGTGTTGGGAACCAAAATCTACCCAAAAGAAATAATGCCGCAAATACAATTTCTAACAACAAAGTGAGAAAGAATATAGATTGTGCAATACGCCTTAGTTCAACGAAGTTTCTTAATCCCTTCTGATTACCAACCCTGATCATGGCCGCTACCCCCAGTCCCATCCCGAACATAAAGGTCATACTGCTTAAATTCAATGCAATTTGGTTGGCCGCCTGCGGGTTTTTGCCCAGCACCCCACTTAACCAGATGGCAGCTGTAAAAATGGCTACTTCAAAGAACATTTGCAAAGCAGAAGGAAAGCCCAGGTTTATAATTTTCTGCATTACCTGTTGTTCAATCCTTCTAAAATTAAATCCGGTGACATAGTCATGAAATTTCTTCTTAGCTTTTAGTATCCACCATAGAAACGCGAGCATAATTAAGCGAGAGACCAAGGTGCCAATAGCAGCGCCGATAATTCCAAGTTTTGGAAATCCCAGGGCACCAAAAATCAGTAAATAGTTAAGTACTATATTCACCACATTGGCAATCACGGTGGCATACATGGGGTACTTGGTCTGGGATAAGCCCTCTGAGAATTGTTTAAAAGCCTGGAACATAACCAGGGGGATCAAAGAAAAGGCCACAATGTCAAGATAGTGTATGGCGAGCCTAACAACCTCAATGGGTTGGTCCATCCTGTACATCAAGGGCTTTAGTAAAAGTATAACTCCAAAAAGTGCGATCCCCATGATACTGCACAAGATCAGCCCGTGTTTTAAAGCATTCTTTGCGCCCGACTTATCTCCGGAACCATCTGCTTCAGCTACCAGGGGCGTAATTGCCGTAGAGAATCCGATCCCTAATGACATAGCAATAAAAACAAAACTGTTTCCCAAAGACACCGCAGCCAACTCTGCCGTTCCCAGTTGCCCCACCATAATATTATCTGCCAGAGCCACAAAGGTGTGACCCAGCATCCCCATAATTACCGGTGCTGCCAGTCTGGAGTTATATCGAAATTCTTTGGTGTATTGATGGAACAATTGTTTCTTTTTAAGGCACGCAAATATAGGTTAATGCCCGGGTTAGTCAAACAGTACCTCCTTCTGATCAAATGGATAATGACAATAGGAAAGGCCCTACAGTCGTTTAGCCTCTTCCCAATAGACATCCATTTCTGAAAGGGTCATTTCCTTTAGTGTCTTGCCATGCGCCTTGGCCTTGCTTTCCAGGTATTGAAATCTCCTTATAAACTTTTTGTTTGTTCGCTCCAGAGCATTTTCCGGGTTTACTTTTAAAAATCTGGCATAGTTTACCAGCGAAAAAAGGACATCGCCAAATTCAGATTCTATTGAATCGCTATTCCCCACTTTAATTTCCTGCTCCAATTCGGCCAGTTCTTCTTTTACCTTTAAAAAAACCTGTTCCGGGGCTTCCCAGTCGAAACCAACACCAGACACCTTATCCTGTATTCTATTGGCCTTTACCAAAGCCGGGAGGCTGTTGGGTACTCCTTCTAGGACACTTTTCTTCCCTTCCCGTAATTTAATGGCTTCCCAGTTTTGCTTCACTTCCTCAGCATCTTCAACCTCAACATTGCCATAGATATGTGGGTGCCTGTTAATCAGTTTATCGCTTATTTCATTGGCCACATCAGCAATATCGAACACTGCTTTTTCCGAACCGATTTTTGCATAGAAAAAAATGTGAAGCAGCAGATCTCCCAATTCTTTTTTAACCTCTTCCAGATCGTTCTCCAGGATGGCATCGCCCAGTTCATAGGTCTCTTCTATGGTGAGATGCCTCAGGGTCTGCATCGTTTGCTTGCGATCCCAGGGACACTGTTCCCGCAATTCATCCATGATGGTCAGTAAGCGATCTAAAGCTGCTAATTGTAGGCGGCGTGTATTCATACGATTGTAATTTGGTCAAAAGTACAAAGATCAGGGTTTTGGCATCCCTAATTTTTAGCGTATTTTTAAATGGAAACATATGCCTGGGGATTAACTTCCTTTGGTCTAAACCAATACCTTATGCTTCAAAAAGTTATCCCTTTATTCCTGGTAGCAATCGGGATGTTAAGTTGCTCCCAAGCAGAAACCTATGATATTATTTTACGAAACGGTCAAATTGTGGATGGCTCAGGCGAAGCTTCTTACACAGGAGATGTAGCCATTATGGGAGATACTATTTCTGCAATTGGGAAGTTAGATAAAGCCAAAGGGAATGTAGAGATCGATGCCGAGGGACTGGCAGTAGCCCCTGGCTTTATAAATATGCTGAGCTGGGCAAATGTTTCCCTAATAGAAGACGGTAGGTCACAGGGGGATATCCGTCAGGGGGTAACCCTCGAAGTACTTGGTGAAGGGCGTTCCATGGGACCCCTAAACGATGCAATGAAAAAAGACATGAAAGCTGGGCAACAAAACATTAAATATGATATACAGTGGACCAGCCTGGGAGAGTACCTGGAATTTCTGGAGAACAAAGGGGTTTCTACGAATATAGCCTCTTTTGTTGGTAATGGTACCCTAAGGGAATATGTAATGGGCTATGAAAACAGGGCGCCTACGGAGGCAGAGCTGGAAACCATGAAAGCGCTTACCAGGGAGGCGATGGAAGAGGGAGCCGTAGGCCTTTCAACATCACTGATCTATGTTCCAAGTGGACATGCGCAAACCTCAGAAATTATTGAATTAGCAAAAGTAGTATCGGAATATGACGGCATGTATATTTCCCATATCAGAGATGAGGAAACCAAGCTTCTGGAGGCGGTTAGAGAATTAATTACCATCTCCAGTGAAGCCAAACTACCGGCAGAAATTTACCATTTCAAGGCATCCGGAACGGATAATTGGCATTTATTGGACGAGGCCATCCGCATTGTGGATAGTGCTCGGGCCGCAGGATTGTCCATTACGACTGATATGTATATGTATAATGCTAGTTCTACCGGTTTAAATGTACTATTGCCTGCCTGGGCCAAAGAAGGAGGACACAAAAGTACTATTAGCCTAATTGAACAAGCCGGCAAACGACAGCAAATGTTGGATGAAATTGAATTTCATGTCCCGCCTGAGAAAATACTCCTGGTAGGTTTCCGAAATGAAAAATTAAGGCCACTGATAGGAAAAACATTGGCAGATGTGGCAAGGGAACAAAACAAGACGCCGCATGAAGCTGTAGTAGACCTAATTTATGAAGATGACAGCAGAATTCAAGTTGTTTATTTCTCTATGTCTGAGGAGAACGTAAAAAAGAAACTGGCCTTACCCTATATGGCTATTTGTTCAGATGCTGGATCCTACACCAATGAAGGGGTATTTGTTTTGCAAAGCACACATCCCAGGGCCTATGGCTCCTTTGCCCGTTTGCTCGGTCATTTTGTTCGTGAAGAAAAGGTCATTTCTTTGGAAGAAGCCGTTTATAAGCTGACTACCCTCCCTGCTACCAATTTAAAACTGGATAAAAGGGGAGCATTAAAAAAAGGGTATTTTGCCGATGTAGTCCTTTTTGATCCTAAAACAATCAGAGCTAACGCTACTTTCAAGGAGCCTCACCAATATGCAAGAGGTGTAGAACACGTATTTGTAAACGGGGTACAGGTCCTGAAAGACGGGGAACATACAGGGGCCTTCCCAGGAAGGGTGGTTCGTGGTCCAGGATGGAAAAACCAATAACTAATATCTTTAAAATTTAAAAACTATGAGACCAACCGTAATAGCTTTGCTATCCTTAATCATCTTTTTCCATTGGTCTTGCAAAGAGAACCCAGAGAGCATAGTGGTACAGGGTGCGGAATTGACCCTGGTGAAAGACACTTATGATTTCACTGAAGGTCCGGCAGTGGATGCCGAGGGAAACGTCTATTTTACAGATCAACCCAATGACCAGATTCTGAAATGGTCTGCTGAAAACGGCTCAATTTCGGTATATCTGAAACCTGCAGGAAGGGCCAATGGTTTATATTTTGATCATGAGGGAAATTTGCTTGCGGCCGCTGATGAAAAGTTTGAACTTTGGAAGATTGGTCCGGGGAAAGAAATCGATGTCCTGCTAAGTGATTTTAATGGCAAATTCTTTAATGGTCCCAACGATATATGGGTAGATCCCAAGGGGGGTATCTATTTTACGGATCCCTACTATCAAAGGCCCTATTGGGATAGGAAACAAAAAGACATTGAGGAAGAGAGGGTGTACTACATCCCCCCGGGATATGGAAAAACCATAATTGTGGTGGACGACTTTGTACAACCCAATGGGATAATTGGAACCCCGGATGGAAAGCATCTCTATATTGCCGATATAGGAGACCAAAAAACATATGTTTACAATATAAAATCAGACGGCACTCTTGAAGGCAAA
>CBDUAW010000194.1:0-5274 GCA_965365215.1 uncultured Eudoraea sp.
AACTTGTTGAATTTCATGATCGTAAACCCGCTGAACTATCAGGGGGGCAACAACAAAGGGTGGCTCTTGCAAGAGCGCTTGCACAAAAGCCTAACATTCTATTACTAGATGAGCCCCTCGCATCACTCGATAATAAGTTGCGGGTAAGACTTCAGGAATACCTGATGCAGATTCACAGAGAGTTTAAACTAACTACCATTTTGGTTAGCCATGATTTAAATGAAATTACCCGATTGTCTAATCGGGTTATCATACTGGACAAGGGTTCCATTGTTAAAATGGGAGCGCCGTCAGAGGTATTTGTTACGCAAAATATTAGTGGCAAATTCAAGTTTTTTGGAGAGATATTGGATATTTCCAAAGAGGATATCCTTTTTGTAATCACTGTTTTGATACATAATCAGATGGTAAAGGTAATTGCCCAGGAAGAGGAGGTTAGCAACCTCAATATTGGAGACAGGGTACTTGTAGCCTCTAAGGCCTTCAATCCTGGAATTTATAAGATTGATGTTTAAGTTGATATGAAATATCAGGATAAAACAACGGGCTTATTACTTATAGACCTACAAAAAGGAATGGATGAAGAGGCTTATTACGGGGGAAGTAGGAACAACCCTGATGCCGAGTTAAAAGTGGCAACTATCCTGGAAAAATGGAGGGCTAAACAGAGACCTGTGATACACCTGCAACACAGTTCAACGAATCCAAATTCACCGCTTTTCCCAACCAAATCAGGATTTGCCATAAAAACAGGTCTTGAACCGATCGCAGGGGAAATACATCTCGTTAAAAATGTCAACAGTGGATTTATCGGTACAGGATTAAAGGGGATTTTAGAAAAGAAGGGCGTAAAAACAATTGTCTTCGTAGGCTTAACAACAGACCATTGTGTTTCATCTACCGTAAGAATGGCATCCAATCTCGGTTTTGAAGCCATAGTGATTTCGGATGCCACTGCTACCTTTAACAGACTGGGCATAGATGGCAAAACCATTTCAGCAGCACAATTACATAGGGCAGAATTAACTATTCTGAACGAAGAATTCGCCACAATAATGGATACAGAAGACCTCCTGAAAAATTACTAGCTAATTAATTGGGAGTAGTCCCTCGGCAAGGGAACTTTCAAACAATAAAAAGAGGTTGCGGCTGCAACCTCTATATTTTACTCTGAACAATAACATTTATTTAGCTACGTTCACAGACCTCGTTTCACGGATCACCGTAACCTTAACCTGCCCTGGATATGTCATATCTGTTTGAATTTTCTGGGAAATTTCAAATGATAATTGCGCTGCTTTCTCATCGCTTACCTTCTCACTTTCTACAATTACCCGCAATTCTCGACCCGCCTGAATGGCATAGGCTTTTTGCACGCCTCCAAAACCAAATGCAATGTCTTCAAGATCCTTCAACCTTTGTATATAGCTATCCAGTACCTGTCGCCTGGCCCCTGGCCTTGCGCCGCTAATGGCATCACAAACCTGAACAATTGGAGAGATCAGAGTTTTCATTTCTATTTCATCGTGGTGAGCCCCTATGGCGTTGCATACATCTGGTTTTTCACCGTATTTCTCAGCCCATTGCATTCCCAGAATGGCGTGCGGGGTTTCCACTTCGGATTCCGTATTCGGAACTTTCCCAATATCGTGCAGCAGACCAGCACGTTTTGCTAGCTTGGGATTGAGTCCCAGTTCTGCTGCCATGATCCCGCAGAGTTTTGCCACCTCCCTGGAGTGTTGGAGGAGGTTTTGACCATAAGAAGAGCGGTATTTCATCCTCCCCACAGTTTTGATCAATTCAGGGTGTAACCCATGAATGCCGAGGTCAATAACAGTACGCTTCCCTACTTCTACAATTTCCTGTTCTATTTGCTTTTCTGTTTTGCGAACAATTTCCTCAATGCGCGCAGGGTGGATACGTCCATCCGTCACTAATTTGTGCAGGGATAGCCTGGCTACCTCTCGTCTTACAGAATCAAAACAAGATAGGATAATAGCCTCAGGGGTATCATCCACAATGATCTCCACCCCGGTGGCAGATTCCAGCGCCCTTATATTTCTTCCTTCCCTTCCAATTATTCTACCTTTCACATCGTCCGATTCCAAATTGAATACAGAAACACAGTTTTCCACCGCTTCTTCAGTACCCACTCTCTGAATGGTATTGATCACAATTTTCTTGGCTTCCTGCTGGGCAGTTAATTTTACCTCTTCCATGGTGCTTTGGAGGTATGCCATGGCATCGGTCTTCGCATTCTCTTTGAGGGATTCTAAAAGTTGGCTTTTTGCTTCTTCTGCTGAGAGCCCCGATATAACTTCGAGTTGCTGTACCTGGCTCTTGTGCAATTTTTCTAATTCGGCTTGCTTTTTCTCATAGAATTCCCGTTTGTGCTCCACATCCTTAAGCTTGTTTTCCAATTGATCATTGGTTCGCTTGGCCTTTGCCAACTCACTGCTTATCTGGGATTCTTTATCTCTTGTGCGCTTTTCAGCCTCTGCAATTTTTTTATCCTTATTAATGATGACCTTCTCGTGTTCTGCCTTTAATTCCAGGAATTTTTCCTTGGCCTGAAATATTTTGTCTTTCTTAATGCTTTCCCCCTCCATTTTGGCATTTTTGATAATTGCAGAAGCATCTTTTTTGGCATTTGCAATAGTTTTGGAGGCCTTGCCTTTCTCCAGGAATTTGGCAATAATAAATCCGATGACCAACCCGGCAATAGCTGCAATTATAATCGTTGTTGTATCCATGTCTAAATTGTTTTAAGACTTCCCATAAAAGGGAAATCTGATCCATTTCAACCATCACATAGAGATGGCATTTATGCTATGTTAGGCAGAAAAAAAGCCCACATTGATGGAAGTTTTGTACAAACTCCATTAAACAGGTTTAGGGCTAACAGATTGCTCAAGGATCCTTTCTAGAAGGCTTGCTTTTACAACCTAAACTCACCCTTTTCAAACAAATTAGTGTTGAGTTTGTCAAAAAATAATTACCAATGTGGGCAGTAACAATATCTATGTAAAAGAACTTATTTTATGCTGAGTTTGGTATTTACAAGTTCGTCCAGTGCCTTTAAACGTTCCCGGACTTCCCTTGTATCCTCCACCTGATCTATACCTCTTTGTTCAACCTTAGAGGCAAACTGTAAGGCGCACATGGCCAGTACATCCTGTTTGTCCCTCACGGCATAGTTCTGCTCAAATTTTTTGGCGAGCTGCTCAATATTCTTTGCAGCCTTTCGCAGCCCTTCTTCCTGACTGGGATCTATAGTCAGTGGGTATACCCGGTCTGCAATTGAAAGCTTTATTTTAAGCTTTTCTGCCATTTTTGTGTCTTTACTCCGCAAGTTGGGCAATACAATGGTCCAACTCCCTGATGAGCGTATTTATTTTGAGCTTAGCCTCAGTTTTATTTTTTTCACTGCCCAGCATTGAGTTTGCGAGCTTCAGGGATTCATATTGTTCTTCCCATTCCAATGTGGAATCTTTGGCCTTATCAAGGTCGTTCTTTAAACTGACCAATCTCTCTTCCAATGTTAATTTAGCCTGATTGAGCAACTCCAGTTTATGCAGAAGCTTGCTAATTTTATTTTCGAGAGCATCAACGATTTCAACCAACTCGCTCATACGCAATATTCAATGCTATTCCTACAAAGTTAACACAGATGAGGCGACCTCGCAATAGTTTTTGGAATTATTCTTGAAGTAATACTTTAAGCCTAAAAAATAGCTTTGGTAATGCTACAGTAACTGATACAAATTATGACAATTAAGGGTTATTCTATAAATTCGTACCATACTACCTATGCTTCTATGCGTTTAATCTACATAATTATTTGCCTGTTTACCTGCATTTCCGGAATAGCACAATCACAATACCCCAAGGATTTGTTCAGGCCTCCTTTAGACATCCCTATCATTTTGGCCGGAACTTTTGGGGAGCTCAGATCTAACCATTTTCATTCAGGTATTGACATAAAAACCCAGCAAAGACAGGGGTTACCTGTGTATGCTATTGCAGATGGCACAGTCAGCAGGATAAAAATCTCACATTGGGGTTACGGAAAAGCCCTTTATATTGCCCATCCTAATGGCTACACCTCAGTATACGCCCATCTCCAGAAATTTTCCCCGGAAATTGAGGAATTCATAAAAAAAGAGCAGTACCGAAAAAAGTCCTACCAGGTAGAGGTATATCCCGATTTTGGTGAGATCAAGGTTTTTAAGGATAGCCTTATCGCCTACACCGGTAATACGGGTGGCTCATCAGGACCTCACCTGCATTTTGAGATCAGAAACAGCGTTAATGAAAAACCTACCAATCCGCTACTCTATGGCCTAGAAGTGCGCGATGCAACCAACCCAACCCTGGTAAGTCTTCACGGCTATCCCTTATCAGCCAATTCCATGGTGAATCAAAGCAATGAGCCCATACAAATTAATTTCAGAAAACAACAAGACGGAACCTATCTGGCAGACAAAGTATTGGCCTTAGGTACCATAGGGTTTGGAGTCAACACCTTTGATCGACAGGACCTGGCTGCCAACAAAAACGGTGTATATGGAATTAGACAAGTAGTAAACGGAAAACTTTATACAGATTTCGATTTTGAATCATTTTCGTTTTCCGAAACCCGGTACATCAATACGCTAATTGATTATTCCCATTTTGGAAAATACCGTCAACGCATTCAACGCTGTTTTAAGTCGCCCGGAAACAATCTGAGTATTTATAATACCTTGCATAATGACGGTAAAATTGAGGTAAGAGAAGGCCTCACTTATAATGTGGAAATAACGATCAGTGACCTTGAGGGTAATAAAACCAAGTTGCTCATCCCGGTGGAAGGAAAGGCCCAACCGCTCTTAAAATCCAAAGAAGTCAGTAATTCTGAAGTCTATTTGATCGCAAAAAAACCCAACAACTATAATTTGGGGGTTGCTCAGGTTTACTTTCCGGCAAATACCTTTTACAACGATTTTTACATTGACCTGGAAAAAGGTACGGATACGGTTAAAATCCACAATAACAGGATCCCCGCACATCGGAATTTCACCATTACTTTCGATGCTTCGGCCTATACGGAAGCAGAGCGCAAAAAGCTCTTTATCGCCCGGCTCGATAACCGGAATAAACCCAATTTTATGTCGACCTACAAACGCGGCAGTACTTTCACCACCCGAACCCGAGGGCTAGGAACCTTTACCCTGGCCAGAGATACCGTTCCTCCTAAAATAGAACCCAGGAATTTCAAGGAAAAACAATGGC
>CBDUAW010000195.1:0-5273 GCA_965365215.1 uncultured Eudoraea sp.
AATGCTGGCATGGATAATGGACCATACTTTCCTTTTTCGTACTTTGAAGGAGCAACAACCAACCCATGCTCCGCTTCTTCCGCCAAATCCGCCAACGCCTCTTAACTGATAATAAATTCAGTAAATACCTGCTGTATGCGGTTGGGGAGATTCTTTTGGTGGTTATTGGGATTCTAATTGCGTTGCAGGTGAATGACTGGGCCGAAAGAAAGAATTTAAAGGCTATTGAGAATCAAACCTATGCTGTTCTTTTAACAAGCCTACGTAAGGATTCCCTCGAACTGGTGCGGATCATTGATATTCAATACAAAAGTCTTAACGCTCAAAACACCTTTATAAATTCAAGTGCCAAAGAACTATTGGACAAGAATACGAGCCAGCAAATCTCAGAATTAATTTTCGATGTCCACAATGGGGTGTATAGCTTTTTTCCAAAGTACGGGACTTATAATTCACTGGTATCCAATAAAGGAATTGACCTCATTAGTTCGGAAAAGATTAAGTCTGATCTTATTGACTTATATGATTATTTGTGTCCCAGATATGAAAATGTAGATGATGTGAATGACAAAAAATTCCAGAACGTATTAATCCCCTTTCTTCAAAGGGAAATTGGCTTTTATGTGACTTCTGATTTTGAAATTACCGTCATTGATCCTGACCGATTCGAAGAAGCCTTTGCTGAATTACAACTACAGTGCGGGAACGTAAATTTTCTAACTGCGAATTCCATATTTGGATTAGAAAACATACAGGAAAGAGTTAATTTACTTATCAAAGAAATTGAATCTCAACTCAAAAAATAAATCTATAGCTAAACTCAAAGCCAGGAATAACCAAAAACCAACCCATGCTCCGCTTCTTCCGCCAAATCCGTCAAAGACTCCTCCCGATAGCTATCGGGACTGATAATAAGTTCAGCAAATACCTGCTTTAAGGCACGGACAGATCCTGTGATAAATTAGACATTAGCTGCTAAGGCTGGACCCTCTTATGCTTCCATCGCCTATGAGACCAAAGCCAGTAGGGCGGGTCTGCTTTAATTCTTTTTTCCGTGAGACGGGCGAACTCTTCAACAATTGCTCCTTCCGGTACGGATTGAGGGTCATCGGTAATAACGTGAAGCTCCAATTCGTAGTAGCTTCGTTTGACTTTCCTGATATCGAGAAAGAGTACGGGCTGATTTGTCTGTTTAGCCAGGTCTTCGTACCCCTTGTGAAAGGAAGTCTCCTGATTGAGAAATTCTACCCAGTGCGCTTTGTTGGGCCTTGCCGACTGATCGGCAGCAAACCATGTCAGAAATTGATCACCCCTCTCAGCCGCATTCATAATAATCTTAAACGTTTGGGTCGTCGGAATCATCATAGCTCCATAACGCTGCCTCGTTTCTCTGATATACGCATCCATATTGGGGTTTGTAAGGCGTTGATACACCGCATAAACATCGTATGGAATTACTGGTACCAGTGAAAATATCCACTCCCAGTTTCCGGTGTGTGGGGACAGGATAATGATACTTTTACCCTTTTCGTAATACGCATCGAGCACCTGTTGATTTGTGATAAGGTAGCGCCTTTGGAACGCTTTCTGCCCCATTGTTGCGCTCTTTACAGATTCCACCATTAGATCGGCAAAATGACGATAAAACTCTTTTCGAATGCGACGGATTTCTTCCGCTGGCTTATGGGGAAATGACCTTTGAATATTCTCCAGGACCAGTTTCTTCCGATACCCGACGATATAATAGATCAGTAAAAAGAGAAAATCCGAAATACGGTGAAGAACCCAAAAGGGTAACAAGGAAATAAGGTTGATGAAACCAAATACAAACTTGTAATATAAGTTCCGCATAATATGGAATGGCTAAAAGTAAGACAATTTCATCTTTACCCTGTCTTTTTTATTTCGTCTGATCCGGATCTGAAGGTAACACAGTAACCTCAACATAAAAACCCAAAGCATAAAATCCTGGGTATCGTATCATCCGCAACAGATTCGCCAGGCCAATGGAACAGGAGGTCTCAAATAAAATGAGACTTCTACAGGGTCCTATCCCGGGTATCAAATCATAATTTAAGTCGATAGGGGCGCATTACTGCCCTAGTTTCGCTTTGAGAATCACTCATCATAGTGGTTTTGAATGTTAACCTTAAAAATCAAAGAAAGATGAAAAAAGCAGTAGTAATGATAAGTATCCTGATGACAGGATTTAATTTATCGGCAAGAGAGAAAGTTGAACTCCCTGCGCGAAAGTCCGTCGAACTTACCTACGAGGAGTTTGAGGAATACGATGTAAAGCTCATGAACAGGTCCGGAAAAGAGGTCAATGTTTCCGTGCTGGACGCCCGTACCGGAAAACAGGTTAGCGGATTTGGATTAGGGACCATGGGAAATGCCGTATTACACGTGGCCCCAGGTAATATCCTGAAATTGAAAAACACCTCCTCCAAAGACATCAGCATCACTCTGGATTTTGTGGAGCGGAAACCGAAAGCCGAAACCATTTCCAATGAGGAAACCGTTAATTTCACGCTCCACAATTCTTCCCTCAAGAGCATCCCGCTCATCATCCCGGGGGTGATGAAGCCCAACCTCTCCCCTATGTCCAACAGCGGCGTTTCCCTGAAAATGGGGCAGAAAATCTACTACAAAAAAGGTCTTAACAAGATCCTTATCTTAACAGTGGATGAGGATTTGGAAAACGGGGCAAAGATCGATGTGGTAAAACGTATCAAAAAAGTTGAGTAATTTGGAACACAGGCGGACTGATGAGCTATCTCTTCCGGGGTAGCTCGCTTCCGTTTAACTCGAAACTCATCACATGTCTCTTTATACCACCCCCCTGCAGATCGGTTATTTCTTCAGCCTTCTTATGTGGATTCTTTTCAATGTAAGGGGATACAGGGAACAGCGGCTCTCTGACAAACTTTTGGGCTGGATAATGTTTATCCTGGCTATGGAGCTTCAGGATTACACTTTTGGGTTTGCGGGCATCAACGTCCTCTGGAATGAACTCAACGGGTTCCCAAGGGGGGTAAGCTTCCTTTTTGGCCCAGTGGTCTATTTCTACTTCCGGGCCCAGGTAAACCGGTCATTTAAGCTGGAGAAAAAACATCTTTGGCATTTATTGCCGTATGCGATATACTTTATGTACGAAATCTCTGCCTTCGTTCAGGGGCCAGAGGCCGTCCAAAGCAGACAGGCGTCAGACTACAACCTCATCATGGGGTATATTTTCCGGATAACACTTTGGGGTTCCTATATCTATTACCTTTCGAAATGCCTGGTTATCTACAAAAATTACCGCGCCTGGAGCATACACCAGTTCAGCAATACGGAACTCATCAATTTCAACTGGTTCAGGGATTTTATCTATGCCATGATCTTTTGGCTGTTATTCAGGGAAGTGATGAACGTCCTGGACGCCATCTTAGACCTGGATTTCTACCAGGACTGGTGGTGGAACCTGGCCCTGGTGGCGGTTGTCTTTTACATTGGCCTGGCGGGTATAGCCCAGCGGCAGCCTGCCAAGATCTACTTTGAAATGGATGTGGCTGAAGAACTGCCTCTCACGTCTAAAGACTTCAAACCTTCCCGTGAGCATAAATTGGATTCAGATAAAACGGAACTCGCCGCAAAGCTGACCTCCCTGATGGAAAAGGACCGTCTTTTCCTGCAGCCGGATCTTAACTTACAGGAATTAGCCCTGCACCTTAAATCGGGCGCGCCTCAGGTATCCGCTACGATCAATCAGGTTTTTCAGCAGAATTTCAACGATTATGTGAACAGTCTGAGAATTGAGGAATTTATCCGGCTGTACAAATTACAGGGCGATAAATATACGCTCCTGTCCCTTGCATTCGATTCAGGGTTCAATTCAAAAGCCACCTTTAACCGGGCTTTCAAAAAAATCAAGGGGAGCTCGCCCAGAGAATTTCTGCAGGCATAGATTTTTCCTGGCAGTTGGCGTTCAGTTTATATCCAGAAAACAAGAGTTTAGGGGAGTGAACTTCCGAAGGATTTCCTGGTAGGGCGGTGGCGCCTGGGGAAGAGCGTTACGCGGTCAGGGTTTTGGGCTCAACCAAAAATCACCTCAATTCTTCGCAAAAGGTCCTTTTCTTTGCTTTGTTTCCCGTATTTAAGTTGCCTTTCCTTTGCTTTTAATAGTATTCATGAAGGCTTGGGCTGGGGCGGGAAAAGAAATGAACTGTCTTTTGGATGGGTCCCAAATTCCAATACTATTTGTTTCTATCTTTGAAAAGACCAGATCGAAGGTATATAGTGCCGGCCACAGAAATTTATTCTCTTTCATTGAAAATCACCCAAAGAAAACACCATGAAAAATTTATTCCTAACTACTGCCCTGGCCATTTTGCTGGTTTCTTGCCTGGAAACAACCAAAAAGAATACAGAATCGGAAAACCCTACACCTGCCAACTCTGAAATCAAAGGCAAGGCGGCAATAAATTTTGAGAGTGATCCGATAGCGAGGCGCTATAGAACGGTTATTACCGAAAAGTACAACGAGCTCGATGTTAATTTTGCCTCTTATTACATCATTACCACCTGGGGATGTGGTTCCGGATGTGTGAGCGGGGCCATGGTTGACACCAGGGACGGCAGTGTTTATCCCATGCCTGCGGATGAGCAGTGGGGCGGTAACGGAACGTATATCGATTCAAAAAAAGAAAGCAATATGCTGGCAACGGTTTTAGCCGTCCAATCTCCATCGGGTGAAGTTGAAGAGACCCGTAAGTACTGGGAATGGGATGACGGTTTAAAAAAATTCGACTTTGTAAAGGTTGACACTGTCCTATTGGAAAGCAATGACTAGCGCCTGGTGATGACTCACCTCCAGCTCATTTGAATTAAATCAAACTTTTTCACTTTTTTGATAACTTGATAAGAGAACCAAGCGCAACCAATGCTCCGCTTCTTAAGACAAATACGTCAAAGACTACTAACTGACAATAAGTTCAGCAAGTACTTGCTGTATGCCATTGGGGAGATATTGCTTGTGGTGATTGGAATTCTGATTGCGTTGCAGGTCAATACCTACCAGGAGAATAAAATGGCACGCTCAAAGGAATGCGAATACCTTTCCAGCCTGTTAGCCGACCTTACCACCGAAAAGAACTTCCTGGAAACCTATGGGGAGTTTGACAAGGAAGTCATCTCAAATGCAGAAGCCCTTTTGCAGGCCTATTATGACCGGGGTGAGATTACGGTAGATGATGCGTTTTCAAGACAGCTCAGTGTATTGAACAACCGGA
>CBDUAW010000196.1:0-5268 GCA_965365215.1 uncultured Eudoraea sp.
CTTCATTATTTGTAAGCCGTGCAGGTTCATAAACCCGGTTAAGCGAAGGTTCTTCATCCAGTAACTCCAGATTGGAGATCTGTACGTACAGGGATATGACCAACCTTGTCGCTGATTGATTGTATTCGGATAAGAGGTCACCCCCGTCTTCGAAAGGAGTTAATGTTTTATTGAAAGGAGAGGCTTCCAATATTGATTTCAATGTCCCGTATTGGTCGTTCGTCACCACTATTTCCACCAGGACTTCATCATCGTTTAAATCGCCATTATTTTGTTCGTCAATAGTGTAAATTAAGGGATCGTAGAAGTTTTCCTGATTTCCCGCATCATTCAAATCAAAATAAGTAAGTGCCAGTGAGAGAAGGGCGGCACTCAGTTTCCCCGGCGTCTTGAACTCAAAATCGTAGGCGTATTCAATATCACAATTGGTGACCGCGCAGCGGCAGGCTTCATCAACTTCAGCCTGAGTACTCACGTCTCCGGGAAGGCCCGATCCGTTATTTGCATAAAAATACAGGACCTGATTGCTGAAGGTGCCGGAATTACTCATATTCCCGGTCAGAACCTTTATCCCACCGGTTCCCGTCACCGAGGCAAAGTTGTTGAAGTTGCCGGACAGCAAAGTGAAGCAACCTTCCGACAATATAATTTGATTGTTGTTATTCACATTCCCATCTTTTTCCATGATGGAGTTTGTGAGTTCAAGGATGCCATCCACATTGAGCACCCCAGGGCCTATTGTTATTGTTGCCCCTGTAGCTCGCACTTCGCCACCGGAAGCAATATTAAGGTTGCTGCTATTATTAAAAGTAACCCCATTGACAATCAATTCTCCCCGGTTGTTCACGCTAATAGGAGGGTTACTGGTATAATTCACATTGTGATTCAGTGTTATGGAACCAGATATTTTGGTATCCGGATATCCGGTTTTTCCACAGGGACCACCCGTACAATCATTCCATGTAGCCGGGTCTTCCCAGTTACCATCTTGTTTAGTAGTCCAGTTCTGAGCCGAAACCGACAAAGAAATCAGTAAAAAGAACGAAAATAAAAGGCCAGAATACGAATTCCGCCCTGAAACGTGGGGTAATAGTGTTCTCATAAGTTGATTGTTTAGGCCATAGCAAAAGCCCAAACGGCAGGAATCCAGGGAAAGAAGACTTGGGGAAGTCTTTTGAAGAAGTTTTTGACGGTGAAATCGTACTCCTCCAAAGTTTTCAAATATACAGAATTTAACAACACCGGGGCTTAAAACTTTCTCGTTTACAACAATTTAAGGACGAATGACATTAATCAGGGGATATCCTGCATTTAGGGGGATCCATTTTACTGGGGAAGACCTCTTTGAAAGGGGTAAAACCGGGGGTAAACACCCATTTGAATATTTACTATCTTTATCGGCAACCAAGTGCATCAAATGCGAAGAACCAGAGCCGGACATCTTAACCCCGAAGAAAAACTCATCGTTTACTGGGAAACCATCCGGCATATCAGCGAACTGAACAAGACCGCAGAATTAAAGTCAGGGTTGATTATGTCCTTTTTCGGGCTGGTCCTTGGGGTGGTCTTTGAAATGGCTTTGAACATGGAATCGGACTTCCAGCCGAACGCCGTACTGGTCATAATGGTATTGACCTACTTCTTTTTTGTAGGCCGTTCCATCTTTTTCGCCTTTAGGTGCTTCCTTCCACAGATCGAGACCAGTTTTGACAAAAACATGTTCTTCTTTTATGATGTCATCACGAATTACGGGGATATCCGCTCCTTTTCAGGGAAGTTCCACGAATTGCTGGAGAATGACAAGGACCTGTATGACCAGTTAGGGCAGCAGATCTTTGTGCATTCCCTGATCGCTTCCAAAAAATTGGCGAATGTGAACAAATCTGTTCGCAACCTGGCTTACAGCTTCATATTGATGATGCTCGCCGTACTTACCATCCTGATTATGCAATTCATACTCTAGGAAGCCTTTTGGGAAAGGCTTTGGGAGTCCAGTTTATCCCGGAGCCTGTCGACTATCATAGCTTTGGCCCCGCATCGGTGCAATTTGGCCCAGGAGGTATGGAATTTGTGGTTATCCAGGAACTTGATCTGCACCTCCAGCCAGTCCCGGTCATTTTTTACCACCCCGAAGTGCATAAACTCCTTATATAATCCCTGACTCAACTGGTCGTAGTCGTCCCTACCAAGATAATCCAGGTCGGCATCGGCAATGATTTCCTCGTACAGGTTCTGGGGTTTCTGAGGCACCTTGGTGGCCCGGATCAGCCCCTCGATAACGGCGATTTGCGAATCGCTGTAACCGGTTAGCATAGGCCGCACCTCCGCAATGCTGCGTTCCTCGTGCTCTTTCGGACTGAAAATATAGCCATAGTCATGGGCTACTGCTGCTATCCGTATCAGGGGGAGGCCCGCTCCGACACCATATAATAATCAATATAGCGGTTACAGACGTTGGCCACATCAATGGTGTGCTCCAGGCAATGATAGGTAAGATGCCCGGGGAGCTTCTTTGAAAGGTCATTCAGTATTTTGTGGCAAACCTCCGGGTATGCGCTGATATTCTCAAGTTCCATAGCGTATCTATTACAGACCTTGCGGAATCCTTATAACTACAACTAAAACAAGGGGTTATTATTGTACATTCTGATAAAAAGCAGGCCTTAGAACCTACATTTTGGGGCAATTTGCTGTTATTCAGAGGGGTAATATAGTATTATTTTTACATTAGACCCCAATTTGATTTGATTTTCAGGCCGGAACGGCCTCCTGCACCTCGGAAAAATACATCTTAAGCATCAGCCCGTTCTTGACCTCAATTTCACCCCGGTACGTGAAATCATAGTCGTCCTTAAGGAGCTGGTAGGTGTTTTCAGATACATTGATCCTTCCGGGAACAGAGCCGGATTCCATACGGGCGGCGATATTTACGGTATTGCCCCAGATGTCATAGGCGAATTTCTTGGTACCCACCACCCCGGAGACCACAGGGCCGGTATTGAGTCCTATCCGGATCTTGAACGGGTAGATGCCCTTGGGCGGATTCATTTCGGTCTTCAGGACAAAATCGCGGATCTCAAGCGCTGCCCTGAAAGTGTCATGGGCATGGGTTGTATTGGGATGTGGAAGCCCTCCGGCACACATATAGGCGTCCCCGATGGTTTTGATCTTTTCCACGTTATGCCGTTCGGTAATCTCATCAAAATTCTTGAAGTAGTAATCCACACTCCGAATAAGTTCTTCGGCGGAAATTCGTTCGGCAACCGTGCTAAAGGCTTTAAAATCCGTAAACAAAACGGTTACCTGGTCCAGTTCCTGGGTCTTTACAAATCCGTTTTCCTTGAGTTCGTCTGCCGTTTCCTTGGGAAGGATGTTCAGCAGGATCTGATCGGACCGGTTGCGTTCAAAGGCCAGGCGCTTGTTGGTTCTGCGGATATAGAAATACTGGAAGACAAAGCCTGCGATGATAGCAAGGAAAAGGCCCATGATGATCAAATAGAGCTGTTCATCCCTTTTGGCCTGTTCAATTTGAACCTCATTAAGGGTGTTCTGGGTTTTTAAAAGCTCATTTTCCTTTTCCACTTGATCTGCCTCAAATTCCACTCTTGCGAACCCCAGAGACCTGACCATATCCGCATTACGGATTGAATCATAAATCCTGAAATACTCCTGGAAATTTGAATAAGCCGATTGATAGTTGTTTATAGATGAATTGGCCTTAGCTAGGCCTTGATAGGCTTCTTCCTGATCGTATAGCACTCCTGTTTTTCGTGCAAGCTCCAACCCACTCTCAAAATATTCAATGGCCTGAAGATGATTCCCCCTCCGATTGGCCAGATTGCCCAGTCCAATAAGGGCTTTTGACTCTTCAGATACATTTTTGCTTTCCCGGGCTACTGAAAGCCCTTGGTTATAAAAGGACTCCGCCAAACCCAAATCGTTTAGCTCAAGGTGCGCTTTACCGAGGAAATTCAATGGAGATGACGCATCAAGACCTGCTTCTGCCCCATTCTCAAAGCCCGGAATTGCATCCTGAAGATAAGGTATCGCTGGGCCAGGCTCATTTTGCTTAAGATAGATCTCACCAATGTTTAAATTTGCTACAGCCACGCCAATGTCATAACCGATCTGCTCAAAAGTCGTCCTAACCCGGGTAAAATACTCAATGGCTTCGTCAAAAGTTGACGCATCATTGGAGTAAACAGTAGCAATATTGAGCAAGGCCGTAGCAATGCGTTCGGTATCCCCAACTATTTCTCCATTGCGCAGGGAAGGGATAAAATAAGAAAGGGCCGTGGGATCATCCCCCTTTGTCTGGTAAACGGAACCAATATTATTCTGCAGATTGCTTATACCCAGGGTATCTCCTTCTTTTTCATATACTGCCAAAGAGCGCTTAAAAGCCTCAAGGGCTTCATCGTACCGACCCCGGTAAAAATGTACAATACCTATATTCTTAAACCCCAGAGCCTTACCTGTTTCATAACCGGCATCATCCGCAAGCTCAATTGCCTGGCGGGCCAGCAAAATGGCCGAATCAGGGCTGGACCCTCTGAGGGCGGCAGACTTATCCAGCAATTCCTGTACTTTCGATGAATCTACCTGCACCTTCCCCTTCAGCGGATCCGAACCCTGTTTCCGAATTTGATCCTGGGCTAAAAGAGGAACGGACCATAAGCAGACACTCAGCAACAATGCGAATCTGAGCACCCATTTGGAAAGAAAAAATTTGCTTCTCATTAAGGTAAAAGTAAGAATAAATCTGAAGTATCCTTTCATAAGACCAATCGAAACCAGCCAGATTAGGTTCCGAAAAATGCCCAGACCTTAGGATCACCAGTCAGCCTTTTGGCTTCGTCTATTCGCTTAAACGCTGCGCCTCCATCTCAACCCTGTCCAGCAACTTGCTGAATTCCACCTTTTTCTTCCTGTATTCCACATTCAGAAGCTGAAGGGGAATCGCGTGATACGTCAGGGTATTAAGGTAGACCGGATCTGCCAAAAGATACTTTTGCGACTCCTGGCCAAAAATAAGTCCTCCGCGCATTATTTGATAGATTTCTGAATGGCCCCTGTAGTATTCCAAAAGGTCGTTGAATGCCTTTTTATGATCCCGCTCCAGGTACCGTATGCCTGTCAACCCGGACTTCCAGGTAGCTATCCCTTCGCGTATCTCAGGATCTTCAATGATTTCGAGCTCCCCGGAACCGAGGAGGTCTTCAATGGTGGCTTCTGCCGCCTGAAAAATCAGGTAGTCCGTAGTGGTTA
>CBDUAW010000197.1:0-5200 GCA_965365215.1 uncultured Eudoraea sp.
GATTTGGTTCAATGTTTCATAGAGCCCATTTTCGGACTGGGATTTTACATTGTCTTCCATAAGACCACCATGCACAGTTGTGGCCATAAACCTGCTGTGTATAATGGCAGGGGTATAGGTATTTACAAGGTAAAAAAGACATTCGTCATTCTTAAATAACTTGATGGCATACCTTGTTGCATTCCACGCATTTTCTGAAAAGTCTGTTGGGAGCAAGATCTTTATCATGGCCACATTTTGTTAATTTACAAGGGTAAAAATAGAGGGGGATAAGTGGGGAAACAATGATAAATGTCAGGTTTTACAGGGACTTCCGAACATTCTGTTGAAAAAGACTATAAGAACAATGGGGCACAGGCACAGGTTTTGAGGTTATTCCACCTGGCCAAAAAAATGAAATTTCCGATAAATAGTAAGGCAATTTAGATACGATAAACGGACTATATTAAAACCCATCAGCCAGGTCTTGCAGACCTTTTTCGTTGGCAATCCCGAGTCGTTTCCCGGAACTTTTTAGGAATCCTTTCTTTTTAAATTCAGAGATAATCCGGATACAAGATTCCGTTGCCGTACCAACAACATTAGCAATATCCTCACGAGATAAAGTCAGGGTTAGAAAACCGTCATCATCTTCCCCATAATTGTTTTTTAAATAGAGAAAAGCCTCTGCTATACGCTGTTTTACCGTTTTCTGGGACATATTTACAATTACGTCATCGGCCTCTTTCAGATCATGGGCCATAAGGCGAAGCACTTCATAGGTAAAGTCGGGATTTGAGTGCAGGGTATTAACTATTGCCTCCTTAGGAATAAAACAGACTTCCATATCATTTACAGCAACAGCGCTGAGGTTGGCAGATTCTTCTACAATAACTGAACGCTGTCCCATCACTTCTCCCTTGGTAGCCAATTTGACAATTTGGTCTTTGCCGTTGGCACTTAGCTTGGAGAGTTTGGAAACTCCATCCCGTACACAGTATACTCCATTGAGTTTATCTCCTTCTTCAAAAATCGATTCTCCTTTCTTAATGGTTTTCGTGGTTTTCGAATCAGAAACTTTTTTTAACTCTTCCTTGCTCATAGCCCGCAAGGAATTGAATTGCCTGATAATACAATTTTCGCATCTGTTATGTGAGCTCATGGATTTGCATTTACCGGAATAGGGATCAAAATTATTGAAAAGCTGACAATTATCATATAAATTTCATAGAAATTCGAGGACTTTTGTCCGCAGGTATAAAGCAAATGTAAATTATGGATAACAAAAATTGTTATCACTGCGGGGACCCATGTGGTTCCGCTACTACTGTTTTTGATAATAAAGTGTTTTGTTGCAATGGATGCAAAACGGTCTATGAGATTTTCAGCACTAACGATTTATCCTATTATTATGACCTTCAGGAGGCTGCAGGTACTACTCCAACGACAATTGAAGGAAAGTACGATTTTCTCGATTCTCCTGCTATTGCTGAGAAATTAGTTGAATTTGAAGATGGCAATCTGGCCATAATTAACCTTTTCATCCCAAATATTCATTGCAGTTCCTGTATCTGGGTCCTGGAAAACCTGAATAAGCTGTCTGCTGCGGTCATTAACTCCCAGGTAAATTTTCCAAAAAAGACCATCAGGATTACCTTTCGCAAAGAAGAATTGGGATTAAAGGAGTTAGTTCTGCTCCTGGCCAGGATAGGATACGAGCCCTATTTATCTCTGGAAGATCTGGATAAGCCATTGAAAAATAAAGATCGTAGCCTCATTTATAAACTGGGAGTGGCGGGGTTTGCTTTTGGCAATGTCATGTTCTTGTCGTTCCCGGAGTATTTCGATTTTGTTTCACAGAACAATGCAGATTATTGGCTCAATGAGTATAAGGGGGTTTTCCGCTGGCTTATGTTTTTCTTTTCACTCCCCGTTGTTTTCTATGCGGGGAAAGACTACCTTATTTCTGCCTACAAAGGCCTGCGATCTAAGGTCCTGAATATTGATGTCCCCATTGCACTGGGGATTCTGGCACTGTTTGGAAGAAGTACCATAGATATCATTTTTGATTTTGGTTCCGGTTTTTTTGACAGTCTCACCGGACTTATCTTTTTTCTGTTGATCGGAAAATTTTTTCAACAAAAAACCTATTCCTTCCTTTCATTTGAGCGCGATTACAAATCGTACTTCCCTATTGCGGTTACTCGACTCATTCCAGGAAAAAAAGAAGAAACCGTACAAGTTTATGAAATTGAGAAAGGAGACCGTATCCTTATTCGCAACGAAGAATTAATCCCTATAGACGGGATTCTGATCAGCCCAAAAGCACATATTGACTATAGTTTTGTAACCGGAGAGTCTGCCTCGGTCAGCAAAATTTCAGGAGACAAGGTATTTGCGGGGGGAAAGCAAATGTCTGGCGCCATAGAAATTGAGGCCCTGAAACCTGTTTCCCAGAGTTATCTAACACAATTATGGAGCAACAATGCCTTTAAGGTAAACAAAGCTGATACCTTTAAAACCCTTACGGATAGCATAGGCAAAAGATTTACGATTGTGGTGTTAACCATCGCTATTACGGCTACCTTATTTTGGATTATAGTAGATCCTGCGAAGGCCCTGAACGTCTTTACCGCTGTCTTAATAATAGCCTGCCCCTGTGCAATTGCCCTTGCTGCGCCATTTACCCTGGGTAATCTTCTGCGTATTTTCGGGAATCGGAAATTTTACCTGAAAAATACTGAAACCATAGAACAACTGGCTAAAATAGATACCGCTATATTTGATAAAACCGGTACTATAACCAATACTGACAAAGAGGAGGTAATCTATGAAGGCATCATTTTAAGTGAGGCTGAGAAGTCCCTGCTAAAAAACACCCTAAGAGCTTCTAACCACCCGCTGAGCCGTAGTCTCTACAATATCCTGTCAGACCAAAATATCATTACCCTCGATGAGTATGAGGAAGTCCTTGGAAAAGGACTTGCCGGGACTATACAAGACAGCAGTATCCGGATTGGGTCTGCCGAATTTGTAGGTAACCACCAGGAGGAACAGTCTGCGCAAACTGCTGTTCATATCAGTGCCAATGACACCTACAAAGGGTGTTTTGTGTTCCACAATGAATACAGGCAGGGAGTTGAGACATTATTTAAGGAAATGGCAGATACTCTTGATATCGGTATCCTTTCAGGAGATAATGAAGGGGAAAAATCAAGGCTGCAAAAGTTACTGCCTAAGCTCACCCCGCTCTTCTTTAATCAAAAGCCTGAACAAAAACTGGAATTTGTATCAGATCTTCAAAAGCAGGGGAAAAAAGTAATGATGGTAGGAGATGGACTGAATGATGCAGGCGCCCTGGCGAAAAGTGAAGTAGGTATTGCGATCTCAGAAAATATTAATGTATTTTCACCAGCATGCGACGGTATTCTGGATGCTTCAAAATTTGACCAACTCTACGAGTACATTAAAGCCTCCAGAACGGCTATGCGCATTATTAAATGGAGTTTTGTATTGTCTTTTATGTACAATATTGCGGGCTTATATTTTGCCGTAACCGGCCAGTTAGAACCCGTAATTGCTGCAATATTAATGCCTTTAAGCTCCATCAGTATAGTGGCTTTTACAACAGTAGCCACTAATTATCTGGGAAGACGATTAAAATAAAACCTGACATATGTCATTTTTTGCCATATTTAACAACGTTAGTTTTACGCCAGAATACAGGTAGGTATGAGTGTTATTTATGTATTGCTAACCATCAGTGTGATCGTGGCAATATTCTTTTTCGTAGCCTTTATTATTTCCGTGAAGAGTGGTCAATACGATGACTCTTATACCCCTTCTGTGCGCATGTTGTTTGAGGATGAACTGGTCAAGGAAGACCAGGAAAAACCTCCATGTGCAAATACTGAAATCAATCCAACTAAATAATAGTCTAAAATTGTAATTATGGAAGTACAACAGTTTTATTACGACAATAAGATCGTAAAAAAATTCCTCTATGCCACCTTATTCTGGGGTATCATCGGGATGTTGGTTGGGCTTTTACTGGCCTTTATGTTTTTATTCCCCAACATTACTGATGGTATTTCCTGGCTGAGTTTCGGACGTCTGAGGCCCTTGCATACCAATGCAGTGATTTTTGCCTTTGTAGGTAACGCCATTTTTGCCGGTGTATATTATTCTACACAACGTTTGCTTAAAGCAAGAATGTTTAGTGATTTTTTAAGCAATCTTAATTTCTGGGGTTGGCAATTAATCATAGTGGCCGCAGCAATCACGCTTCCCCTGGGGTACACTACCTCAAAAGAATACGCGGAACTGGAGTGGCCAATTGACCTGGCCATTGCCGTGGTTTGGGTTGCCTTTGGGTGGAACCTCATTGGAACCATGCTCAAGAGGAGACAGCGCCATCTGTATGTGGCCATCTGGTTCTATATAGCCACCTTTGTAACTGTTGCCGTACTCCATATATTTAATAGCTTGGAACTTCCGGTAAGTGCTCTTAAAAGCTACTCTGCTTACGCAGGTGTACAGGATGCCCTGGTACAATGGTGGTACGGACACAATGCGGTAGCATTTTTCCTCACCACCCCCTTCCTTGGATTGATGTACTATTTTGTGCCAAAAGCTGCCAACAGACCAGTTTATTCCTATCGCTTGTCTATTGTTCATTTCTGGTCCCTGATCTTTATATACATCTGGGCAGGACCGCACCATTTGCTGTATTCTGCCTTACCAGACTGGGCACAAAACCTGGGAGTAGCCTTTTCAGTTATGTTGATCGCACCTTCCTGGGGGGGTATGATTAATGGATTACTTACATTGCGTGGCGCCTGGGACAAGGTAAGGACAGATCCTACCCTTAAATTTATGGTAGTGGCTATTACCGGCTACGGGATGTCTACTTTTGAAGGTCCTATGCTTTCCTTGAAGAATGTGAATGCCATAGCACATTTCAGTGACTGGATTATTGCTCATGTACACGTAGGTGCCCTGGCATGGAATGGTTTCCTCACCTTTGGTATGGTCTACTGGCTGGTGCCAAAAATGTTTAAAACCCGCTTACATTCGATTCCAATGGCCAACTTCCATTTCTGGATAGGAACCCTGGGGATAATTCTCTATGCCCTGCCCATGTACGTTGCTGGTTTTACGCAGGCATTGATGTGGAAAGACTTTAACCCGGACGGATCCCTGGTGTACGGGAATTTCCTGG
>CBDUAW010000198.1:0-5191 GCA_965365215.1 uncultured Eudoraea sp.
AAGCAGGGGGTCACTGGTTCGAATCCAGTAGGGCCCACATCATTCAGAAAATCCGTACTGTGAAGTACGGATTTTTTGTTTCCCGAAGAAATGAAAACAGCGTTTTCTATTTCTTCGGGAAACAAAAAAAGACAGCTGCGTAGGCAGCTGTGGATTTTCTAATTGCAGTAGTGGTTTCCTTTTCTGGATCACGAGCTATTGCGAGTACTCCAGGGCTAGTTTAAAGAAGTAAAAAAGACAGCTGCGTAGGCAGCTGTGGATTTTCTAATTGCAGTAGTGGTTTCCTTTTCTGGATCACGAGCTATTGCGAGTACTCCAGGGCTAGTTTAAAGAAGTAAAAAAGACAGCTGCGTGGGCAGCTGTGGATTTTGTACCAGCCTGCCGGCAGGCAGGGTTGCAGTAGTGGTTTTCCAGTCTGGGATAGGAAATAGGTTTTTGTGAAAACACTGCAGGTTTTATAGTTGCTCTGATCTAGATCATTTTTTATCGGATTTAATTGGTTTAGCTTTAAAGTGAAAATTCCTCGGGCATTATGTCATTTGATAATTCCCTCATTTTTTCATGGAAGTACAGTAATACTGATGTCAAAGCTAACTTGATCAAAACCAATGGATTTCATTGATTACTACAAAGTATTAGGAATAAGTAAAAATGCTTCCGAAGCACAGATCAAAAAGGCTTATCGCAAGCTTGCCCGTAAATATCATCCTGACCTTAATCCCAATAATACTGAGGCCGAGATTAAATTTAAGCAGATTAATGAGGCTAACGAGGTCTTAAGTAATCCTGAAAACCGCAAAAAGTACGACCAGTACGGAAAGGACTGGCAACATGCTGAGGCTTTTGAAGAAGCAAAAAAGCAACAGCAACGAAAAGGGTTTTCTGGCTATACCTATTCTACCGGGGATTCTTCAGATTTTTCAGATTTCTTTGAATCGATGTTTGGCGGTGCCGGGTTCAGCAGACATGGTGGTCGTTCAGTTGTTTACAAGGGAGAGGATTATAATGCCCGGCTGAACTTAAACCTTATGGATGTCTACACTAATCATAAGCAAACCCTGACTTTAAACGGGAAGAAGATACGGATCAATATTCCTGCTGGAATTGAGGATCAGCAAACCATTAAGATAAAGGGTTATGGTGGGTCTGGTATAGGGGGCGGTCCTAAAGGAGACCTATATGTTACCTTTAACATCCAAAACAACACAACATTCCGAAGGGAAGGGGCTCATTTGTATAAAACAGTAGAAATACCTCTTACCACTGCGGTATTGGGAGGAGAAATTACCCTGGATACGATTAGTGGCAAGGTGAAATTAAAGGTAAAACCAGGAACACAAAATGGAACCAGGGTTAAATTAAGAGGAAAAGGTTTCCCTAGATACAAAAAAGAAGGTCAGTTTGGAGACCTGTTTATTACATATATTGTTAAAATACCAGAAAAGCTTACTCTGGAACAAAAAAACTTGTTCAGCGAATTGGCCAAAACCAAACTGTAAGTCTGCATTATGAATAAAAAAACATATATCTCACTTCAGGAATTCTGTTTAAAGTACCAAACTGATGAACACTTTGTAAGGGCATTGGAAGAATACGATCTTTTGAAAATCAGCAAGATTGATGATCAATTTCTCATTCATCACGAACATATTGCTTCGCTTGAAAGATACGTGCACCTGCATTACGAGCTTGAGATAAACCCGGAGGGGATTCAGGCCATAGTAAACTTGTTGAACAGAATAAGTGAACTACAAACAGAAATACGCATGCTTAAAAAACGACTAAACAGATTGGAAGATTACTGATACCAAACTTTAACTTCATTGCCTGATATAATAATCTTTTTACTTCTCATTATTCTAAAAAAATTGTCTCAGCAGGAACCGGTCCTCATCATACAATTCCAGAAAAGTATTGCCTTTTTGTCCGGGGGGAAAAAAGGGGAGCGATCTATTTTCAGGATCATAAAGGAATAGCTAAAAACCCGGATTCTGCCGGGTTTTTATTTAATTAGTACTGTCCTTGGATACTACTGTTCTTTTTTGATGAAAGGTCTTATCAGTCTGAATTCATCCGAATCATATTTGCTGAGAAAAACCCTGCTTTTACGCGAAAGCCCGTCTTCTAAGAGGTAACTTAAGGAGGCAGTTCTATCAAAGCCTCTCAGCACCTCTTTTGTAATGGCCAATATTGGCAATGCCAGTATCATCCCAGGAATACCCCACATAATTCCTCCCACAAATAATCCCAGGATGATAAATAAGGGGTTGATCTTTATGCTTGGGCCCATGATATTTGGAGAGATCAGATTTCCTTCTATTTGCTGTACCAGGATATATAAACCCACAACAGCGAAGGGTTGCCATAAATTATCTGCCAAGATCATCATATAAAAGAAGGGAAGTACTACTCCCACAGTGGTTCCAACGTATGGAATAATCTCCAAGAAGGCCGCCAGGAAGCCCCAGAAATATGGATATGGAACACCAATTAGCCAAAGCCCGGATCCAATAAGGATTCCAAGGATAAGTATTACAATTCCCTGACCCATTAAATAGCGCTTGGCAAGAAATTGGATCTTCAGGAAGAGTTTTTCCAGTTGCGGCCTTGTTTCCGGACCCACCTGAGATAGGAAGAAATTTTTAAAGGACACTCTGTAGAGTAACATAAAATAGGAAAATAGTATTACCAATACCACATTGGCTAACACCGTTGTGGTAGATTCCAGACTATCCTGGATAAGTCCTATTGGCACATCAACCATATCCTTAACATTTTCATTCACCCACTGTGACGTGGTCTGCGCCCCCAATTGTAATTGTTGATCTAGCCAGTCCATCACCAGGGTCAGTTTTTCTATCAATTTCTCCTTGGATGAAGGTAAACTGCTGAATAAGACCCTGGATTGATTAAAGAAAAACCCGATGATCAGAAGAAAAGGGATTACAGCCGTTATATAAGCCACAAGGATGGATAACACCCTGAAACGGATGAATCTTTCCAATAAGTTGACAATAGGATTGAGAAAGAGGGCCAATAAAACACTAAAAAGTATAGGGATAAAAATAATCTTGGCAACGATCAAAATCCACATGGAAAGCGCTGCTATTCCAAGAAAATAAAAAACCTGTCTTAAACTAATGGCTGCATTCCTCATTTCCCAATTCGCGAAAGGGCTATATGAATCGGGTCATAAACGAGTAAAATTCCCGTTTCAGTTCCTGATACATCTCTCTTTCTGTTTGTATTTGTTCCCGGAAATCCAGGTGATAGTCAAATAGTACACGATCCATGGAATCTTCCCCAACTTCAAAGTGTTTGGACATATTTAATTCATGAGCATGGATCCTTTGCTTAAATGCCTCTATCTTATTGTGATGGATCTTGAATCGATTTTCAAATCGATCTATTTTGGAAAGGAATTCCTTGTCTTCTCGTCTGTTTATGATATCTGCCAGTCGGTTTTTGAATATCTTAATCTCGTCTTCCCAAAAATCTAACTCCCGTTGCCATTGCTGATGCTCAAAGTGTATGTCTTCATTGAAAATGGGTTTTGCTTCCATAGTGCTGTAATTAGGATTAATAATTAGAAGACTAAAACTAGTTGTAAACCATATGATGTGAAATGATAATGGTCAGTATTTGCTCATGATTTAGGTCATTTGCACCCAGGGGTGTTATCAATACCTTTGATATTGTCAAGACCCTATAAATTAAGGCAATGAGCAGCGCTAGACCCATATCTGTAGGGATTAAGCATTTCTTCGTGGAAATTGGAGAACTCTCCTATTTTGCAGGCCGCTTTTTCAAAGAAGTCCTGAAACCACCTTTTGAATTCAAGGAACTCCTGCGACAGTGCCACCACATGGGGAACAGGTCTCTTACTCTTGTTTTGGTAACCGGTTTCATCATTGGCCTGGTCCTCACCCTTCAATCCAGACCAACTTTAGTTGAGTTTGGTGCCGTCTCCTGGATGCCAGACATGGTAGGGATATCTATAGTCCGGGAATTGGGCCCTGTAATTACTGCCTTAGTCTGTGCCGGGAGGATTGCATCCGGGATTGGTGCAGAATTGGGTTCAATGCGGGTTACGGAACAAATTGATGCCATGGAGGTTAGTGGTACAAACCCCTTTAAATACCTGGTAGTTACCAGAATTTTGGCAACGACTTTAATGCTCCCTTTGCTTGTTATTCTAGGCGATGCTGTAGCCCTGTACGGTTCTGCACTTGTGGAAAATTTTAAAGGGGATGTCTCATTTCAGCTCTATTTTAACAGGGTTTTTGACGCCCTTGAATATGGAGATCTTATTCCTGCAACTATTAAATCTTTTTTCTTTGGTTTTGCTATCGGACTGGTGGGTTGTTTTAAAGGATACTACAGTAAAAAGGGAACTGCAGGTGTTGGGCTGGCGGCTAATACGGCAGTAGTTTTTACATCTATGTTATTGTTTATTATCGACTTTATAGCAGTTTTTATTTCAGATATCTTTTATGAACTATGATACAAGAAGGGGAACAAATATTACGAACCGAATCAACAACTTCTCAGGAAGTAATGATCCACATTGAGGATCTCTACAAAAGCTTTGGAGATAATCATGTTCTCAACGGGTTTAATATGAAACTTCACAGGGGTGAAAACCTGGTGGTTATGGGGAAATCCGGGTCTGGAAAATCGGTGATGATCAAATGCCTTGTAGGGCTTATGAAACCTGATAAAGGTAGGGTAGAGGTAATGGGACAGGAGATCACAAGCTTAAACAGAGAGGACCTGGATATCTTACGCTCAGACATTGGTTTTTTATTCCAGGGGAGCGCCCTGTACGATTCCATGACTGTACGGGAAAATTTGGAATTTCCAATGCGCCGGCACAAAGAGAAACTGGGTTTCATAAAAGATACGACTCCATTGGTAATGGAAGCCCTGGAGAGTGTTGGCCTTGGCCATACCATGGAACTAATGCCCGAAGAGCTCTCTGGAGGTATGAAACGCAGGGTGGCCCTGGCCAGAACACTTATTCTGCGACCGAAGATCATTTTATATGATGAACCTACCAGCGGGCTGGACCCTATAACGGCTAAGGAGATCATAGAATTAATGCGGAGTATCCAGAAGAAGTATGGTACCTCTTCTTTAATTATTACTCATGACGTGGATGCTGTTAAAAAAACTGCTGCAATAAGGTTCA
>CBDUAW010000199.1:0-5150 GCA_965365215.1 uncultured Eudoraea sp.
TATGGAACAGGCCCTGAATACGCAAATCAGGGTCGAGGCAGAATCATCACAGGTATATTTATCCATGGCCTCCTGGGCAGAAGTAAAGGGCCTTGAAGGCATCGCCCAGTTTATGTACAAGCATTCTGATGAAGAACGCATGCATATGTTGAAGCTTATTAAATATGTGAATGAGCGCGGAGGACATGCTGTAATTACAGACTTAGTTGCTCCTAAAAATGATTTTGGGACTTTTCAAAAAATGTTTCAGGAATTATATGAGCACGAAATTTTTGTTTCCAAAAGCATTAATGAACTGGTACATGTTTCTTTACAGGAAAAAGACTATGCCACACATAATTTCCTGCAGTGGTATGTAGCAGAACAGATAGAAGAAGAAGCTTTGGCCCGAACTATTCTGGACAAAATAAATCTGATTGGAAATGACAAGGGTGGTCTGTATTTGTTTGACCGGGATGTGCAACAGATCACTGTGGCAAGTGCTGCTTCAGACACAGCGGAATAATTCTAAATAATTCTTATTTAGAATAAATAAAAATAGTTATCTTTGGGATACCGATACGGTATCATATGGGGAAGAACAAATCGACCAAAAAGGCCAGAAAGAAACTGTTGAAAAAAAGTCCTGAACAATGGGGAAAAAGCGATATTAAAACGCTCCTCTCGGGAAAGGTAAAAAGTAAGTGCTGCAAAAAGTATAAGAAAGGTGAAAGAAAAAGATGCAGTAAATGTCCCTGCTATGATTTATTGAAGAGAGTAGCTTAGTGTTTATTATATTGATTATCTTCAATAAGGTCCCCGCCAAAAAGGCGGGGATTTTTGTATTATTTACCTAACATCAACAGTTCATTACATCTTATCTCTGTAATGTACCGCTTTTCCCCCTCCTTTGATTCGTAACTCCGGTGTGTTAACTTTCCTTCAACTGCCACCTCATTGCCCTTGGCCAAATAATTTTCCACAATTTCTGCAGTTTTCCCCCAGGCCACAACATTATGCCACTGGGTGTCCGTTACCTTATCACCTTTCGAATCCTTGTAGACTTCATTGGTGGCAATGGAAAACTTTGCAAGTTTTTTACCATTCTCGAGATTAATAATTTCAGGGTCCTGTCCCAGATTTCCAATCAACTGTACTTTGTTTCTAAGTGCATTCATAATCTAATTTTTATAGTTAAACAGTTAATACTATCGGTCTCTCCCAACCGACAGGGCAAACATAAGCCCTTAGATTGCAAGGATCTGGCAGGGAAATATTTATTTTCGTTTGTAAACGTTTGCAATCATTTAAGCCCTCAAGTTATTTTAAGAATAATTAGCATTTTTGGTTTGTACGCCCGACAAAAGATCGGCCTTAAAGCAATGCCCTATTACAAAGCATAACATCGCAATTATTCTTATATTAGTTCACTTGTCAAATAACATATACCATTATGAAAAACTACTTCCTCTTATTCCTATGTTTTCTTCTTATAAACCTGCACCCTGTTCTGGCTCAAAATGCTGAAGAAATTGTGGCCGCCATTGAAAAAGAAGCCATTGAAAATTCACATCTAGAAAACCTTGGACATCAACTAATGGACGTTATAGGCCCGCGTTTAGTGGGGACCCCTCAAATGAAGAATGCTCATGACTGGGCAGTGACCACTTTTGGTAAATGGGGGATTAAAGCAAAAAATGAAGAGTGGGGTACCTGGCGTGGATGGGAAAGGGGAATTTGCCATGTGGATCTCGTTGCGCCAAGAGTAGTCTCACTACATGGACGCCAGTTGGCATGGAGTCCTGGAACCAGCTCCGAGGGCATTACCGCAGATGTACTAGCGCTGCCCGAAGTAGCAGATTCTGCAGCATTTGCAAAGTGGCTCCCTCAAGTAAAAGGCAAAATAGTATGTGTATCCATGCCTCAACCTACAGGAAGGCCAGATTACAACTGGGAAGAGTTTGCCACAGAGGAGTCTTTCGAGAAAATGAAAAAAGATCGTGAAGAACAGACCGAAGCATGGCGTCAGAATTTACGAAATACAGGCTACACTTCCCGTAATATTAATATCGCTCTCGAGAAGGCTGGAGCTCTAGGCATCGTACAATCGAGATGGTCAAGGGCCTTTGGAGCTAATAAAATTTTTAGTGCAAACACCGAAAAAATTCCGGTGATAGATCTTTCCCTGGAAGATTATGGAATGTTGTACCGCATGGCGGAAAACGGGGACAATCCCAAAATAAAAGTAGTGGCAGAATCCAAAGAGCTTGGCCGCGTCCCAACCTTTAATACGATTGCTACCATTCCCGGAAAAGAACTCCCGGATGAGTATATTGTGCTTTCGGCCCATTTTGATTCCTGGGATGGCGGTACCGGGGCTACCGATAATGGCACGGGAACACTTACCATGATGGAAGCCGCAAGGATCCTTAAAAAGGTGTATCCCAATCCTAAACGTACCATAATTATCGGGTTATGGGGTAGCGAGGAACAAGGCTTAAATGGATCCAGGGCATTTGTGGAAGACCGCCCAGAAGTGGTTGAAGGCTTGCAAGCTTTGTTTAATCAGGATAATGGAACAGGCAGAGTAGTGCAAATCTCCGGCCAGGGTTTCCTTCACGCTTACGAGTACCTGGGCCGATGGCTGTCTGTTGTGCCCGAGAACATTACGCAACATATTGAAACCACCTTCCCGGGAAATCCCGGGCGGGGAGGTTCGGACTATGCCTCCTTTGTGGCCAAAGGCGCCCCGGCATTTTCACTTAGCTCCCTGAGCTGGAGTTACTGGAACTACACCTGGCATACCAATCTGGACACCTATGATAAGATCGTTTTTGATGATGTCCGAAACAATGCTATCCTAACCGCCATATTAACCTATATGGCCAGTGAAGACCCTGAAAGAACCTCCCGCGAAAAAGCAGAACTTTCTATCAATCCCAGAACCGGGGAACAAAGAGAATGGCCTTCTCCACGATCTCCGAATAGGGCGGGTGGACAGAACTAGAGACTAGAATATGAAAAAATACCATTATCTTTTATTTGCGGCATTCTCCCTATATGGCTGCTATCAGGCCGCAACCGTAAAACAGAATTATACCCTAATTAATGGACAGCCCTCCACAGAAGGGGTGTCTCCTGAAAGACTGAACAAGGTTGATTCCATGCTTCAAATGGCTGTTGCTGAAGAACAAATTCCAGGGGTTGTGGCCCTCATTGCCCGAAATGGAAAGATTATCTACCACGAGGCGCATGGGATGGCCGATAATGAAGATAAAAAAGAACTGGGAAAAGATGCCATTTTTCGAATCGCCTCCCAAACAAAGGCCGTTACCGCTACAGCCGTGATGATTTTGTGGGAAGAGGGCAGATTCAGGCTCGATGATCCGGTTTCAAAATATATTCCCGAATTCAAGTCTCCGCAAATTCTGGAAAGTTTCAATGATGCCGATTCCAGTTTTACCGCCATCCCTGCCGAAAAGGAAATTACTATCCGACATTTACTAACCCATACCTCAGGGATCGGATATGGCGTTATTGACGGAGATCCGAGATTTAAAAAAATCTACCACAAAGCAGGAATAACCGACTTGTATACCACAGAGGACATTAAAATAAAGGAAAGCGTTCTGAAACTCGCAAAACTGCCTTTACACCATGAACCCGGAAAGGATTTCACCTATAGCGAAGGTCTGGATGTGCTGGGATACTTTATAGAAGTAGTATCGGGTATGCCTTTCGACAAATTCCTGAAAACCCGCATTTTTGAACCTTTGGGAATGGAAGACACTTGGTTCTATCTCCCGGAAAACAAATACGACCGACTGGTATCAGTGCAACATATGGTAGATGGCACTTGGAAGAAGTTTCCCGTTACTTTTTATGATCCGGAATATCCGGTGAAAGGTGCCAAAAGTTTTTTTTCAGGAGGTGCTGGCTTGTCGAGCACGGCAGAAGACTACGCCAAATTCCTCCAGATGTATCTGAACAATGGAAAATATAATGGCACACAATTGTTAAGTCCAACTACCATTAAATCCATTATGAGTAATCAGATTGGAGATATCTGGGCCGGAGGTGGCAAGGACTATGGTCTTGCGTTCGGTTTGGTGAATATAAATGGTGTTGCCAATGGAGGAGAAGGTGGTTTGGGAACATTTGACTGGGGAGGTTACTTTAATACCCAGTATTTTGCAGATCCTGAAAATCAGCTTATTGGTATATTGATGAAACAAACCCAGGGAACAACCAATGATGAAACCGGTTGGAAATTTCGTCAAATGGTTTTTGCTGCCTTAGAAGACTAGCTACTATATGCAGTGCCAACAATTTTAAAATAACAACTAATTACAGTACTAAACATTAACCCTCTTTCAGTAGACCAGACATTATTATGAGAGCACTATTACTATTATTACTTGGGACTTTGTTGATCCCGGTCAACCTCCAAGCACAGCGAAGAAACAAAAGGAATAACCCCTCTCCGGCGGTCGTG
Source organism: uncultured Eudoraea sp. (assembly GCA_965365215.1). Lineage (GTDB taxonomy): Bacteria > Bacteroidota > Bacteroidia > Flavobacteriales > Flavobacteriaceae > Lentiprolixibacter. The sequence continues at coordinate 4,475 of CBDUAW010000199.1, forward strand.
ATAAACGACTCCCTGTTTCACAGCCTTGAATGGCGCAATATTGGGCCTTACCGTGGCGGACGAAGTGTAGCTTCCACAGGGGTTGTAGGACAACCTATGACCTATTATATGGGCGGTACCGGTAGCGGTATTTGGAAAACCACGGATGATGGGATTACCTGGAAAAATATATCCGATGGTTTCTTAAAGACCGGAACTGTAGGTGCCCTTGCCGTAGCAGAAAGCAACCCTAATATAATTTATGCCGGAATGGGCGAGCATGCCGCCAGAGGCGTTATGACCTCCATGGGAGACGGGGTATACAAGTCGACCGATGCAGGTAAAACCTGGACTCATATCGGTCTAGATTACACCCGGCATATTTCAGATGTGCTAATTCACCCTAAAAACCCCGATGTTGTTTTTGTCGCAGCCCAAGGGGCCCAGTATGGCGCTACCGAAGACCGGGGAATTTACAGGTCTAAAGACGGCGGGAAGAATTGGGAAAAAGTATTTTACCTGGACAATACTACAGGAGCCTCCTCCCTCTCCATGGATATGAAAAACCCTCTGATTCTGTACGCTGCCATGTGGCAGCATAGGAGATATCCCTGGACTATGGAATCCGGAGGTTCGAGCTCAGGTCTCTATAAATCGACAGATGGCGGAGATAGCTGGACAAAGATGGAAGAAGGTT
>CBDUAW010000200.1:0-5138 GCA_965365215.1 uncultured Eudoraea sp.
TAATGAGTTATTGTGCTAAATACGCCAGTGGTTTCTATGGCCCTTTTAGGGATGCTTTAGATTCTGCCCCGGTAGACCAGCCAGATATCCCTAAAGACAAACAAACCTATCAAATGGATCCTGCCAACAGATTTGAAGCCATTAGAGAAGCCCAGATGGACGTTGATGAAGGGGCTGATATAGTTATGGTAAAGCCCGGAATATCGTACCTGGATGTCGTTAGGGATATTAAAGAAGAAGTAGACATCCCCGTTGCCGTATATCAAGTTTCCGGTGAGTATGCCATGTTAAAAGCAGCTGCAGAAAAAGGCTGGTTAGATCATGATTCTGTTATGATGGAGCAACTTATTTCCATGAAACGTGCAGGTGCCAGCATAATTGCCAGTTATTTCGCAAAAGATGCCGTAAACCTAATGGGTTGACAACCCCATTTCCCGGCCTTGCAAAAAATTCGTTCCTTTTTGGGAGCAAACATCTATTACCAATGCGATTAATATTGAGTATACTTATTAGTTTATTTTTATGTTCCGGATTTGCTCAAAGTGAAGCACAGGTCTATAATTATGGGCTAAGCAGGATTTCCCCTTACGACGTACATTGGGATTCATTAAAGGTAAATCAACAAGTAGATTCTATTATAACTATCGGTATAAAACAAAAAGCATTCCCCGGAGCACAGCTATTAGTAGCGTGGAAAGGAGAGATTATTTTTCACAAAGCATTTGGCTTCCATACCTATGACAGTCTCCAACAGCTTGCCTTAAATGATATCTATGACCTGGCTTCCGTTACTAAAATCCTCGGGCCTTTGCCAGCATTGATGAAGCTTTATGAGAAGGGTAAAATTAACCTGGATGTTCCCTTTAGTACTTACTGGAAGCCCTGGAGGAAAGAAAAGAATAAAAAAGATCTCACCCTTCGTGAAATCCTGGCACATCAGGCAGGTTTGGTGCCTTATATAGTATTTGTAAAGCAAGTCCTTAAAAATGGTAGTTTTAAATCAAGATATATTCGTACTGCCCCCACTTCCAGATTCAACAGGGAGGTATATCAAAATTTGTATGCTAATGAGAAGCTGCGAAGGAAAATGTTCCGTATAATCAGTAGGTCTCCTGTCTCTGATGAGAAAAAATATCGCTATTCCGGACTTACATTTCTCCTTTTTCCTAAAATGATAGAATCGATCGCCGGTGTATCTTATGAATACTATCTCAAAAAGCATTTTTATTATCCCTTGGGTGCCTTATCCCTGGGATTCAAGCCCATTGACAAGTCTTTTCCTAATGCAATTATCCCTACGGAGATCGACACCTTCTATAGGAAAACCCTTGTAAAAGGATGGGTACATGATGAAAATGCCTCCTTATTGGGAGGGGTCTCCGGAAATGCCGGCTTGTTTGGTACTGCCAGAGGAGTTGCCCTTATGATGCAACTGTATTTGAATAAAGGAAGGTTTGGCAATAAACAAATACTCCGTAAAAACACCCTTGAAACTTTTACCGCTATTCAGTTTCCAGAGAATGAAAACAGGCGAGGCCTCGGATTTGACAAACCCTTATTGAATAACAATGAATTAAGTCTAGAGGAAGCCTATCCGGCGCCTCAGGCCAGTCCAGAGAGTTTTGGACATAGCGGTTTTACCGGCACTTTTGCCTGGGCCGATCCTGAATACCAATTGGTATATGTATTTTTGTCTAATCGGGTTTATCCTTCAAGGGAGCACCGCAAATTATATGAGTTAAATATCCGAACTTCCCTGCAGCAGATATTTTACAAGGCAATATCAGGTCCTGCTATACAAGAATGATATCTCTTAAATTATTACCTTAGTGCCCTAAAGTGCTTACATGGGTCTACTCTTTTTCTACGCATTTGTATCAATATTCTTTTCATTTTTGTGTTCTATCCTGGAGGCAGTGCTGCTTAGTGTTACGCCTACCTTTATCAATGTTAAGAAAAAGGAAGAAAAGGCCTATGCCATTGCCCTCGAGAATTTAAAGAAGGATGTAGACAAACCCCTGATCGCCATTCTTACTTTAAATACCATTGCACATACCGTTGGAGCCATACTGGTAGGGGTCCAGGCGAAGGCAACTTATGCCGAAGTGTACGGAACGCAGGTCAGAAGTATTCTGGGGATTAGATTCACTGAAGAGGTAATGGTAGGAGTTGTTTCCACCATAATGACCATCTTGATCCTTGTAGCCTCTGAGATTATCCCCAAAACAATTGGGGCCACCTTTTGGAAACAATTGGCCAATTTCACTACCAAAGTACTGATAGTAATGGTTTGGATCCTTAAATGGACCGGGCTTTTATGGTTATTACAGTTGTTTACCAGGCTTATAGGAAAAAAAGGAGGGCATGGCAGTGTTCTGAGCCGGGAAGATTTTACGGCTATGGCCGATATTGCACACGAAGAAGGGGTATTTCAGGAATCTGAATCCAAAGTCATTAAAAATCTCCTGAAATTCGATGAAGTCTTTGTAAAAGACATAATGACCCCCAAAACGGTGATGAAAATTGCTCCTGAAGCCATGAGTATTAAGGACTTTTTTGAAGCAAATCCCAAATTGCGCTTTTCAAGGATCCCAGTATACGGTGAGCGAGAAGATATTATTACCGGTTTTGTCCTCAAAGACAACGTATTGGAAGAAATTATCAACAAAAATGGGGATGTAGCACTTTCAGAGATAAAAAGGAATATCCTGATTACAAAGCGCGACACCACAATTCCACAGCTTTTCCAAACCTTTATTGCCAAAAGGGAACATGTAGCCCTTGTGGTAGATGAATACGGTTCTGTGAGTGGCCTGGTTACCATGGAGGATGTATTTGAAACCCTTTTGGGCCTTGAGATCATGGATGAAAGCGATAATGTGGAGGATTTGCAGGTCCTTGCCAGGAAAAGATGGGAAGACCGTGCTAAGAGGTCCGGGATAATTGAATAGGCGTATGGAGACGGCATATTGTAAGACCCCCCTGGGAACCGCTGAAATAAAAGGAGATGAAAATGGTATCGCCTCAATCTCGGTATTAGACTATAACAACATTCCAGATCCTGTAATTCCCGCCATACTCGAAGATCCCATATATCAGTTACAGGAGTATTTTGAAGGAAAAAGGAAAAATTTCGACCTAAGACTCAACCCTGAGGGCACAACTTTTCAAAAAAAGGTCTGGAAACTTCTGATGGAAATCCCATATGGGAAAACCATGTCCTATCTTGAGCTTTCCAAATTGTTTGGTGACATCAAGGCAATAAGGGCGGTAGCTGCAGCCAATGGAAAAAACCCAATTTGGATCATTATTCCCTGCCACAGGGTAATTGGCAGCGACGGTTCATTAACCGGATATGCAGGTGGACTGCACCGTAAAAAATGGTTGTTAAACCATGAGAGTGAGGCAAAACAACAAAGCCTGTTTTAGGTTTTGCAAACTACATAGTTTGTTTTGCTATTTAAGCGCTGCCTGATTTTCTAACATTATCGACAACAACGACATATTTACACGTTTAATCCGAAGGTCTTGCTCAGACAAACATAGCATATCTGCCTGCTTACCGACTAGGCAGTCGGTTTACTGTATTTTAGGGCTTTGCTATAAAGGTGGGTACAAAATCTACTTCGATTGTATCCACTAAACGCCCATCTGTTGTGATAACAAATACACCTCCCCGCCACACCTCAGGATCTCCATTTTCCGCATATCCTACAAGGAAGACCTGCTCTATTTCCATATATCTTATAGCCGTTAGTGCGATCTTGAACCCTTTTTCCTCCTCAAAATCCTCCACAATAGATAAGATGTCTATAACCCGATCCTCACCCTGAGGAATATCAAATACTGCAGGTCCTACCGGAATGGGATAAGGTTGGGCAAAATAGTTCAGGTAAAAAAGCTTGTCACCACTTAAACTTGCCTCCAAAGGGCCGGGTTCAAAATACTTATTGAGCGTAAAGCTGTCTTCGGTAAGTATATCAAGGGATTGTAGATCATAGGTCTTATAACCATAATTGTTCTGGTCTGTACTGGATATCACCACCATATCACCAATATCATCAATAAATACACTTGGCACGGCACCTCCAAAATCCAGGATCTGCATTAAGGCTTGTGCATCTGTATTTACAACGGCAATTTTGTAATTGGAGGCATTATCCCTGAAGGGCATTACCAAGCGGCCATTGTTATACAAAGGCTGGTATGCCTGTAGTATTCCGAATTCAATAAATATATCAAGGAACTCAGCCGTTTCTGGATCTAGCAATCTAACATTGTAGTTCTTTGTTCCTCTTGGGGTATAAAATCCCAAAAAGATCTCCGTTTCCGAATTGGTTCCCCATGTAATTGCCCTATCATCCGATACAGTATAGAAATCAGGATAGGCCAAACCACTCCCATTGGCAATGTTCCTTTGTACAAAAGAAAAGTTATTGTTAGCAAAACTAAAGAAGGAGACCCAATCTGCCGTTTGCCGTATGGTAATATATTGCCTGCTTACACCATTCTCCTGGGTAATATTGGTGCGAATTCCAGATTTAGCTGCGGAACTGTATTGGTATTGATAAATGGATGATCCATCCTCACCAATTAAATTGAAATCGGGAATTGATACCTCCCTGTCAACATTAGACTGCCCGTCATCATTAGAACAGGCAACCATCAGGAAAAAGGGCAGCAGCAAGCCAATAAATCGGATAGATTTCATGCAAGTTTTATTTTAAAAATACAAAAACTGGCGCACTTAGGTCTCCATCCAAGTGTTAATATGGGTAATTCCCCATTCATAACAGAAAATCCTGACAGGTTGCAAGCAACATGCAGCATCGATTCTTAACCTTAAGGGACCAGGCTTAATATAGTTTGTACTATTATCTTTGTGTAGTACCAAGTGCATTAATCTGGCTTGGTCTTGCTTCATTAAAAATTGCATTCTGTGTTATATAAATTAAATTTAGAACATATTCTTTTTCTCGATATTGAGACCGTACCGGAGGTTGAAGATTTTCAAGAGCTGGATGCAACTAAAAAAGAACTTTGGGCCCAGAAAACTGCCTACAAGAGAAAGGAAGAGATTAGTGCTGAAGAATATTATGAAAATGCCGGGATTTGGGCCGCATTTGGGAAGATCATTT
>CBDUAW010000201.1:0-5136 GCA_965365215.1 uncultured Eudoraea sp.
GGACAGCAAGTGTATTGACAGCGATAATGGCGCTGAATATCATCCCAACAATACTTTTTTTCATCTCACTTTTCGTATTCATTTTTTCTTATCTCCTATCCTGGCTCTCTCCAGAATCATTCCTTAGACTACTAACACCTAATAAAGTTTAATTGTTCTAAATAAAAATAACATTCTTCAAGTGTAAAACGCGTCTTATGAACTATTTAACACAGATATCCGGGGTGAAAGGGGAGGAAAGCTAAAAAAGCATCTTCGAATAAATTCGATTTCTTAACTTAGATAAATGATATTTTTCTAATTTACCAGGAGCAAAATAGTTACCTGCATTGGTATTCATCGAAGAATTAAACATTATGAGCAAGACAGCACTATTTTTCAGTCCGGAAGGCGGAAACGTACATGGCGTAGCAGATAAGCTGGGGGAAATGATCGGAAATGAAAAGGTGGATATTATTCCCCTTAAAGACGTGAAAGAAGAAGATGTAAACAAGTACAATCAGATTATTGTGATTGGTTCAACGGTAGGAACGGATCACTGGAGTAACGAAACCGTACCCGATGAATGGCCGGATTTCTTCTCGAAGATTGAGGAGGTAAATTTTGAGGATAAAAAAGTGGCTATTGTGGGGCTTGGTAACAGTTTTATCTATCCCTCGCACTTCGCCAACGATATGGCAGAACTGTATGAGAATTTCCAAAAGAAAAATGCAAAAATCTTTGGTTTTGTAGATGCCAAAGACTACGATTTTACAGAATCAGATGCCGTCAATGACGAGGGGTTTTTCTGTGGCCTGGCCATTGATGAAGATAATGAACCCGAACTCACACCGGAAAGATTGGAAAAGTGGATTCAGCAATTAAAGTCTGATTTTGAGTTTTGATTAAACTATAAACCATGGAAGAAAGACGTGAATTCCTCAGACAACTGGCCCTGCTTACCGGGGCTATGATGCTTCCGGCATCGACTTTGGGCTGTACCCGAAAAGACAAGTGGGGGGAAATTCTGCCCTACAGGAAACTCGGCAAGACAGGAGAAAATGTAACCATGCTTGGTTTAGGGGGTTTTCATGTAGGATGGACCACTGAACGTGATGCCCAGGCCGTCATTGAGAAAGCCATAGCAGGTGGAATTCGTTTTTTCGATACGGCCGAATCTTATGATAAGGGTGGGAGTGAGACCCGTTATGGCAAATACCTGGTTCCTAAATACAGGGATGAAGTCTTCCTTATGAGTAAAACCACTGCCAGAGACGGGACCCAGGCTGAAAAACACCTGGAAGAAACACTCCAAAGACTTAATTGCGATTACATGGATTTGTGGCAGGTCCATTCGCTGCAAACGCCTGACGATACAGACCAACGGATAGAAAACCAGGTGCTTGATGTTTTTGAAAAAGCAAAGGCAGAAGGAAAAGTCAGGCATATTGGTTTTACCGGTCATCAGAATCCTTTCGCGCATAAGCAGATGCTTGAAAGAACCAGTGAGAAAGATTTGTTTGAGACGGTTCAGATGCCCATCAATGTGATAGACTCTCATTTCCATAGTTTTATCAAGAATGTCCTGCCCGTGGCGCTGAAGCGCGATCTGGGGGTTCTGGCCATGAAAACCCTGGCTGATGGACGCTTTTTCAAAGAGAAAAAGATGGGGGACAGAACCATATGGGAAAGCGATGATCCCCTTGTTCCTAATTATATATCCGTGCAGGAAGCCCTGTTTTTCGCCTGGTCACTCCCCATAAGCGTGTTAATTACCGGGGCTGAAAACACCACCCTCCTGGAAGAAAAGATCAAACTTACCCACCAATTCACAGCTCTATCCGAGAGCCAACGTCTGGAGCTCATGGATAAGGTACATGTCAAAGCTGGAGGTGATGTTGAATATTATAAGAAGACTTGATTATTCAACCTGGAAAGGGTAGCGGCCTTTGGTTTTGATGAAGCATTCGGGGAAACCGCCTGTGGTTTTTACTGAACAAGGAGTATCAATGCTTTCCAGTGTACTTAATAGCGAAAGGGCTATTCTTGTAAACATCCAAATAATTAGAATATTTACGAGAATACGAGAACTGCTTATTCCCAATAATGACATTCTCCAGAAACTCATGGATTTGGAAAATATAGGCTTGGAACATGATGTTCCGCTGCGTTTAGGTTGAATATAATGTCCAATTTCAGGTACAAAACAAGATCTGAAAAACAAAGCCGGAAAGTGGCAGTTGGACTATATTGGTCTTGCATTATGTTTATATAGCTTTGATCCTAAAGCAATATTTATCAATTCGTTACACGTTCACTGAATCTTTCAGTTGCCCCTGGAAGGGGAGAAGCCTCAGGTTTTGAATTAGATTTCGTGGATACACTCTTTTTGCGTTGCAGAGCAACGTGAAATGGGTGTTAGTATAACTTTTTGAATCTGAATCCTAAGTAAACGCTGATATTTCAGATAACAATCTCATTAATAGAGAAATGACACAACATGACAGAGGATGGCAGAATTCCAAAGATTTTTCCTGATGATATTGTACTTACTAAGATCTATCTTATCAGGGACAATAAAGTAATGATTGATAAAGATCTGGCTGAATTATATGGAATTGAAACTAAACGATTGAAAGAGGCAGTTCGGCGTAATAGAAAACGATTCCCTGTAGATTTCATGTTTGAAATGTCAAAAGAGGAACTTGAAAATTGGAGGACGCATTTTGCGACCTCCAATTCTGAGCGTATGGGCCTTAGGTATCCACCTTTTTGCTTTACTGAACAAGGTGTTACTATGCTATCCTGCATTTTAAACAGTGAAAGGGCTATACATGTAAATATCCAGATTGTCAGAGTTTTTTCGAGAATGCGTGAGTTGCTTTTAACGAATAAAGATATTCTCCAGAAGCTCATGGACCTTGAAAACAAAGGAATAGAACATGACAAGAAAATCAAATTAATTTTTGAATACCTTCAACAACTCAGTAATTCAGAAGCTGAAAGAAAGGAATTCAAGGATCGTCCACGCATTGGATTCAAAAAATAGAAACTGAAAAACCTGCGCGCTGGCTCTGTATGAACAAAAGCCAGGGCAGCGGGAAGGCCTGTGAGCGTGGGTCGAGCGGCAATTTCACATAATTCCCAACCGTAGAGTAGCGGAGCTCAACGAAGTTAATTATAGTGACAGAGCAGGATCCATAGAGCAAAGCCAGAAAGTCGCAGTTGGACTATAATGTACTCGCGTTATGTTAATATTGCTTAGGTCCTATAAAGCATTATTTATCAAAATTTTACGTGTTATATGAAGCTTTAGCCTGAACCTGGAAAGGGAGAGGTCTAAGGTTTTGATAAAGATATCGAGGATACACTCTTTTTGCGTTGCGAAGCAACGTAAAATGGGTGTTTGCGTGAAACAGTGTACTAATTGTTACCTATCAATAAAAGTGAGCCGGGTATGATCATTAAAAGTGAGCCACTTTAAATATATAATTATTTCTTCGAAGATTGTGTTGTGCTTTTCTCATTCTCAGTTAATTCATCCTTGTAATTCTTTATCCTGTAGCTACTTCCAGTAATTCTGATTATTGAAGCATGATGAACAATTCGGTCGATAATTGCAGATGCCATTACATTATCGCCAAAAAGTGATCCCCAGTCTTTAAAATTCCGGTTTGTTGTTATGATTATTGATCCTAGCTCATATCTGCCACGGATAATTTCAAAAAAATCATCCATTCCGTTCTGGGGGATTTTTCTAAATCCAAGTTCATCTATGATCAGTAAATCGATATTATTAATCTTGGATAACATGCTCTGATACTTCCCATCGGCCTTGGAACGATGCAACTGCTCGATCAGGTAATTGGCATGAGTAAACAATACTTTGTAGCCTTTCTTGATGGCCTCCAGTCCCAGGGCATTGGCTAGATGAGTTTTGCCAACACCTGGTTTACCCATCAGGACGACATTCTGATTTTCCGGGATAAACCGGCATGCTGCCAGGTCCATAAGCATTTTCTTATCCAGTTCCGGCTGCCAGGTAAAATCATAGTTGTCCAGTCTTTTCTGCTCGTTTAGCTTTGATTGCACTAGCCGGTTCCGATAAGCATTGGATTGCCTGATAGCCCATTCGTCCTCGAGTAGGAGCTCCAGGAAGTCCATGTAGCTGATCTTATTCTCAAGGGCATATTGGTTCCTGGTTTCAAGTGATGTTATTGCACCGGATAAGCGAAGTTGCTTAAGTCTTTCCTTTATCTTTTCCATTATCAGTAGTTATTTAAGATTATCGTACATACCGAGTTCATGTCCATACCCGCCCAGGTTAGTTATGGACAGATTCTCCATTGCCAGGTCATAGAGCCCTTTCTCAAGGATATTCTTCACTGTCTGATAACTTATGGCACCAAAGTCCAGTGCTCTCTGACAGGCCAGTTCCACAGCCTGAGGATCATGGTTTTTGGTAAGCGAGATGACTCCTTTGATCATTTCATGCCAGTGACGCGGCTTGTTTTCTTCAGCGGACTTTAAAAACAAAATGGCTGAAGGGCCGATCTGACTGGCCTTTTCAAGGTAATATTCCCGGGATCTCCTTTGCTTGTTCGGTGGCTTGTGCTCCTCACGGGTAATGTACTGTCCTTGGCCACTAATGATGCTATGCAAAGCGATCTCCAGCTGATCTTTGTATATTCTTAAAACCGATCCGTTGGACTTTATCATTAACTCCTCTCCAGCATGTTCATGGGGAACAGAGTAATAATTGTATTTGTAGACTATGTGATGATATACAGCAACCTTGCGATGCTCCATTTCAAAGTGTTCATACCGCTGTGGTGGCAGTGGAAGGAGCGTTTTACGTTCTATTTTGGTGAACACTTCCAATGGTACTTTACGGGTGGTACCGTGAACCCTTACGTTACAGATACTATCGTTCCAGCTGCCAAGATCCTTAGCTAACTGATCAAAATTCCGGTGATGGATCCGTGGTAAGAAATTGTTTTTTAGATACTTTATCCCGGATTCCACTTTCCCTTTATCCTGTGGCCGGTAGGGCCTGGAGGTGATCGGTGCACTACCATAATGCTCCAGGAACCCAGCATATTGTTCCTGAATGATGGGTTCATAAAAGTTCGGTGTAACTACACCGGCTTTTAGGTT
>CBDUAW010000202.1:0-5135 GCA_965365215.1 uncultured Eudoraea sp.
TGCAGTATTAAGCCCCATTGAAAAAACCCCAATCCCATCTGCCGTGGAAAGCAAGTTTTTACGAACCTCTAATTCAATTCCATAAATATTGGCTTGTTCCCCGGTTCTGAAATAGCGTTGCGTGCCGGTGGCATCTGCCGCTACTACCCTGTTTACAGGATCATTGATGGTCTTTGTGAAGGCCGACAGCGAAATTAGCTCACCCTGGTCCAGGAACCATTCGTATTTAAGATCAAAGTTATAAACATCCGAATAGGTTGATCCGTTTCCGGAAAGGCCCCCCAAAAGGTCGGGATTACCACCTACCCGCTGGGTAACGGATTCATATACAAAGGGGGCTACCTCTTTAAACTCAGGAAAGGATGCTGTTTTACTAAAAGCAAACCTCAGGTTACTGTCTTCATTGAGGGTATAACGAACATTTAAACTGGGCAGAAATATGTTTTCATAGACGTTTCTCGAACCCGGGTCATCTGGTCTGATATTAATAACGTCATAGTCCACGTCCTGACTGAAGGATTCTACACGGATTCCCGGAACTAAATTCCATTTCTCCCCCAGAGAAAACTCGCCCGTAGCATAGACTCCATGAACATTGAGGTTTCCTTTATAGGTATTCTCAGCTAAACCAGGCCTGTTTCTATTTCCAATTTCATTGGAAATAGGATTCAGGACTATAAGATCATAAAGGCCACTTCCTTCAGGAATATTAATATTTCTGACATCGAATATGGAGTTAAAGTCGTTTACATTAGTAACCGGGGTATGGTCTCTATCAACAATTTCGTATCCGTAACGGATGCTGTTGAATCTCCGTTCTTTTCTTCTACCGTTATAGCCGAAGTTCAAACTTACATTATCAGAAAGATCAAAGCCCAGATTTATAAAGCTGTTGAGTTCATCATCTTCAATACTTTGGAAAAAACGCTGATTGTCAAAAGCAATATTGGTATAGAATACCGGATTGGTAGCCGGGTCATTATCCAGTGCCAACTGAAAGTTCTCTAAGGTGACCCTTTTTCGATCTGGCTCATCAGAAAAGACTTTGTTAAATCCCGTTCCCCAATCCAGAGTAATCTTATCGTCAAATTTGTGTGTTCCCGTAAGTTGATTTACGAAAATCATGTCCTGATTAAACTGCACGTTCATGATATAAAACCCCTGATCTGTATCGATAATCGCATCGCGGTTTTTCCCTTGGCCCTCAATCCCATAGTATCCAACTGCATCTTTTGAGCTGTTGATAAACAATGAGTTAAAACTTACTTTGTGATTTTCATTGATACGGTATCCTATATTTCCAAGGGCAGTGGTAGTAGTTTGGTATGCGTATTCCCGGACATTAGGAAAATCAACTTTCAAAACATTAGTGAAGTCCCTGGCCGGTCCTTCCCATATTTCATACCCATTGCTAAAACTGGCCGCCCCGAAAAAGCTGAGTCTGGATGCCTTGCCAAAAGAATAAGAGTACCCCCCCTCTATAGCCCCCGATAGGTTAATGGGGTCCCAGGCCGATTGCGGATCTACTCCGTGAGACAAAACTATGGCGAAGGGATCGTTGTCATAACGGTTGTAGAATCCATAATTGCTGGGTCCCTCACTTCTCACGAAGTCTTCCCCGGCAGCATTTGAGTTCTGGCCGCTTCCAAGTGATATTTCAAGATATCCGTCTCCGGTATAGTCTTTAGATTTTACATTCACATTCCCTGCAGCGAAGTCTCCATAAAATGTTGATGCATAGGCTTTGCTAACAGCAACATTTTCTATGATACTGGACGAAAACAAATCCAGGTTTATATTCTTTTTGTTGACATCATTAGAGGGGAGTGATAAACCATTCATGGAGGTAGTCTGGTACCGATCGCCTAAACCCCTGACGTAAACGTTACTGGAACCCTGCTGTTTTGATATCCCTGCTATTTGAGCAACAGCTGCCGCTGCATCATCAATCCCTTTAAGATTTAAGGCTTCCGCACTAATAGCCTCTTGCATCACCAGGGCATTTTTCTGTTCGAGTAGAAGGGCAATTTCAGTATCCTTTCTTGTTGATCGGGTGATGACAATTTCATCGAGATTTACACTTCCTGATCCAAGTGCAGTATTTATTTCAGTTACCTTCCCGGCTTCAACTATTACATTTGGAATCTCCAAAGTTTCATAACCCAGAAAACTAAAGACCAGTGTATAAGTACCGGGAGTTACAGCCGGGATCTCATATAGGCCATCAAAATCTGTGGTGGTTCCTTTGGCGCTATCCTTTATTAGCACATTCGCAAAGGCCAGAGGCTCATTATTGGCTTCTTTGTCCGTGAGTTTACCAATTATGCTACCTGTGTCTTGAGCAGCCATGGCGCTAGTTAGCAAAACGAGCAAAGCAGTAAAAACGATTTTCATTGATATGGTTTATCATTTACTGCCGCAAAGGACGCTATGTCTTGTAAAGGTCTTGTTATGCACAGGTTAAACCTTTATTTATTTTCAGTTACCAAAATGTTACCAAATTAAGGTACTGTTAAGAGTTAAGAATACTCTTTAATTCTGGCTTCCTCAAAAGATGTATCTTGCATCATTAAATTCAAAAATGAACTGGGAACAATTACTTTCACTAAAGCGTTTCGGGGATACCCATAAAAGATTGCGCAAAGAACAGGATCCTACCCGTTTGGGTTTCGAGGTAGACTATGATCGGGTCATTTTCTCGGCTGCATTCCGGAGTTTACAAGACAAAACCCAGGTGATACCTTTATCCAAAACGGATTTTGTCCATACCCGCCTAACACATAGCCTGGAAGTATCTGTTGTTGGGAGAAGCCTAGGGAGAATCGTTGGGCAGCAATTGCTTGCCAGGCATCCACAGTTATATGAAACACATGGATATCGGGCCAATGATTTTGGAGCTATTGTGGCAGCTGCGGCTTTGGCCCATGATATAGGGAATCCGCCATTTGGGCATAGCGGGGAGAAAGCTATTGGAGAGTTTTTCACAACAGGTGGAGGGCTGCAATATAAGGATATGCTTTCCGATAAGGAATATGAAGACCTCATCTGTTTTGAAGGAAATGCGAATGGCTTCAAACTACTTACCGAATCAAGAAAGGGAGTTGAAGGAGGGCTTCGCCTTAGTTATGCAACCCTTGGGGCTTTCATGAAATATCCAAAAGAATCGCTGCCTAAAAAACCTACCCCCCATATCGCAGATAAGAAGTACGGCTTCTTCCAATCAGAACGGGACAATTTTCAGGGAATAGCATCTGAATTGGGATTATTGACAAGAGGTTCCGATAAGGATATTGCCTATGCAAGACACCCCTTAACGTATCTGGTAGAGGCGGCTGATGATATTTGCTATACCATAATTGATTTTGAGGATGGAATCAACCTGGGATTGATCCCGGAAGAATATGCGCTGGAGTACTTAATAAAACTGGTTAAAGACACTATAAATACCAAAAAATACAATGGTTTGGTGCATATGGAGGATCGACTCAGTTACCTTCGGGCTCTCGCCATAAACACTCTGATAACAGACGCCGCCCGGATATTCCTTGAAAATGAGCTGGCCATTTTGCAAGGAAGTTTTGATGTGGCACTAATGGATAAAAGTCACTATAAGGCCCAAATTAAGGACATCATTGATTTGAGTGTGGACAAAATATACCGATCCGAGGAAGTTATTGAAAAGGAAATAGCCGGTTATAAAATTCTGGCAGACATCCTTGAAGTGTATACCAGAGCCCTGGTGAGGGCAAAGGAAGGCCGACAATCAAACTATGAGCGACTAATGACAGGCACCTTGCCCGAGAGCTTCAGGGATACCACACATACCTTATACCATATACTTCTCAACACCTGTTGCTATGTGGCCAGTATGTCAGACAGGGCTGCCGTCCACATTCACAATAAAATTACCGGGAAGCAACTTTAAAAATTATAGGCAATACCAATACCTAATAATTGTTTGAACTGTATCCTGGGTTTTCCTGGATCAAGAATGCTCCCGTCATCGGCCTTAATCTCGTCAAAGAGGATATCATCGTCATAAATTATATGAGTCCCGATATTGGCTTTGATATATTCATTGACCCTGAGATCCAGGTTCAATTCCCAATCAACATCCACATTCCCAAAAGACCTTAAATAGTCGGTATATAAATTTAGACGATGGTGGAGGAGCACGTTTTTAGCGATCTCCTTCTTCCAGATATTGGTGACCAGAAAACCAAATTCAACAAACTTGTTTTCACCTTCCTGCAAGATATTCCCATCGGTATCACGAACCGCCCTTTTAACCCCAAAAGCTCCACTATTAGCGAGTTCCTGGTCTAATACAAAGGTTGCCTTTAAAGTTGCCGGAGAAATGTAGAGGTTAAAGTTCTTTTCCTCTGGGATGAAAGAAGTACCAGCACCAAAGAACAAATAGCCCGGCGCCATAAACCTGGAAATAGGAGCAGAGCGATCAGGATACTTAAACCCGTTTGAAATTTGGGTATTAAAATTGGCTTTTACGGAATAATACCAATTATCAAGCGTGTCGCGTCGATATCCAATTGTGGAACTAATCCTAATGACATCTTCTGTTTTTCTAAGTTGTCTCCCTTCCTGCGCGTTGATACCATATCGAATCCGAAGCTCGTTCTCCCATTTAAAATATCTGAATTTATAATTCCGTTCAATTTTAAGTGCGGCAAGAGCAGTGACGGAATTATCTCCCCCGGCATTCCAGTTTACGAAGGCCACTTCACTAAGGTTGAGGGTGAGCTCATTGTCTTTTTGCCAGAAAGAGGGCAATTTAAATCGCCTGAAGGGTTTGCTCAATGGGGGACTATTCTTAAACGAGACCACAGGGTTGGTTAAATTTACTCCCCTCGGAATACTTTCAACCCTGTACTGTGTTGCCCTGATTACAATGGTGTCTACCATGGTACTATCCACGGCAGGGGGATCAGGGATGGTATCCTGTCCGTTTACCTTAAAGATGGCCGAGCTAAATATGCAAAAGAGAATCAGTAAAAGACTAAGATTTAATTTCATCCAGGAGAGTTGTGATACACTTTTTCAGACTTTCGGGATCTATGGAGGCTTCTTGCATTAATTGATTAATGTTTCCCTGTTCCGGGAAATGATCATCAACGGCA
>CBDUAW010000203.1:0-5124 GCA_965365215.1 uncultured Eudoraea sp.
CCCTGGAATGAGTGAGAATATTGAGGCCATTAGCGTGGTCGACAAATTCCTGGAACATCCAAGGGTATTTATTTTTGGTAATGACGGAGACCCAAAGGTTTTTATCTCTTCGGCCGACTGGATGACCCGAAATCTTGATAACAGGGTTGAGGTGGGTTGTCCAATATACGATCTGGACATTAAAAAGGAACTTATGGATACTTTTGATATTTCCTGGAAGGACAATGTAAAAGCCAGGATTTTCTCCCAGCATCACGACAATAAATACCGTAGAAATGATCTGCCCAAGGTAAGATCACAATTTGCTATTTATGATTATTATAAGAATAGGTTGCTGAGCCAGGGCGAGGAAATGACTGGACAGGCTACTCCATCTAAGGTGTCTATAAAAGGGTAAACTAATCCAAAAAATAATAGCTTCAAAAAGAATTATCCGTGGATAGTTTCCTTTCTACCTAAATCTTTCATTATACCGGCCTCATATTCAAGGAGGTCCTGCCATTTGCGATCTACTATTTCACGGTCTCCATATTTTCGTGCAAATTTCAGGAACATAGTATAATGCCCTGCTTCACTTGCCATAAGTTTATGGTAGAAGGTGGCCAGTTCTTTGTCTTTTAGTTGTTCTGATAAGAGTCGGAACCGCTCACAACTTCTGGCCTCTATTAATGCTGCATAAAGCAACCGATGTACAAGTTGGGTTTTGCGATCGCCCCCTTTGGGAAAGAATTTCATCAATTCTATTACATAATCATCCTTTCTATACCTGCCAAGTGTAGCACCCCTTGCCAGAATACGGTCATGAACCATCTTAAAATGTCCCATTTCTTCCCGGGAAAGTGCTACCATTTCCTGTACCAATTCGGGATATTCCGGAAAGGTCACTATGAGGGATATAGCAGTACTTGCCGCTTTCTGTTCACAATAAGCATGGTCCGTTAGGATTTCGTCAATATTTTTTTCTACAATATTCACCCATCTGGGGTCTGTTGGTAATTTCAATCCAAGCATTTGGTCTTTTTTACAAAATTAATAAGTTTCAGACTTCTTTTAGGTTCTATTTACAGCTGATCTCCCCTTTTTATGGATAAAATTTGCCGTAATCTTAATATCTTTAGATTCGCTATGGAAAACCTGATATCTTCACTTTTTTCCAGGGCAAAGTCAACTGGTATGCAGCAATCGGAGACAGAGCAATTACTTTTAGAGTTAGCAAGATCCAACTTGGACAAATCCAATGAGAAATGGATAGCAGATAGGTTGGACACAATACTAAAAGAGAGATCTACCAAACACCTTTATATAACCCATAGCCTTTTGGCAGATAAAATTGGGGAGAAGGATGTAGTGAATTGGGATATCCCCGATTCCGAATTGAAAAATTACCTGAAGTTACATGGAGCAAAACTACTTGAGGTCTGTAGAATATACCTCCTGGTGGCGGTGTTAAACGCCAACCATGAATTTTTCAAATCTAAAGTGGCCAACCTCATTCAGGTGGCGGATAAACGCGAACTGGAAACCTTTTTAAAATATTTGGTGTTACTTCCTGAAGCAGGGGAGTTCAAGCAGGTTGGAGTTGAAGCTCTCAGGACCAATATAGCCTCGGTATTTGATGCAATAGCCTTGAAAAATCCATATCCTGCCAAATATTTTAACGACCAGCAATGGAATCAGATGTATCTCAAGGCTGCCTTTATGGAAAGAGACTTATCTTTAATAGAAGCCGTTGAAGATAGAGCCAACCGCGACCTTGCCAGAATAATTTCAGATTATGCGCATGAACGTTGGGCCGCATCCAGAACTATAGATTCACTTTTTTGGAGGCCGGTTTCAAATTATCTGGATGGCGTACTATTGGAGGATATGAAGCGGCTTTTACAAAGTGACGAAATAAGAGAGAATTACGCCGGTGCATTGTGCTGCTATCATTCTGAACAACAAGAAGCCAGGCAACTGCTGAAAGACTTTCCGAAACTGCTTAAAGGAATAGAAGCAGGCACAATAAATTGGAATAAATTAAGAAAGAAAATATGAGTGAACAATTGATGTTTATTGACCCGCATATCCATATGACGTCAAGAACAACGGACGACTACGAAGCCATGGCCAATGCCGGTGTGGTAGCCGTTATTGAACCATCGTTCTGGTTGGGGCAGCCTCGTACACAGGTAGGGTCTTTTCAGGACTATTTTAGTAGTTTGGTAGGATGGGAACCCTTCCGAGCCAGCCAGTTTGGTATTAAACACTACTGTACAATAGGATTAAATTCCAAGGAGGCCAACAATGAACCTCTGGCGGAACAGGTTATGGAATTGTTACCGCTCTACCTGCATAAGGAAAATGTGGTGGCAATTGGAGAAATTGGCTATGACGACCAGACACCGGCAGAGGATAAGTTTTTCAGGGCGCAGCTAGAGTTAGCAAAAGAATTGAATATGACTGTGCAGGTACACACCCCACACAGGGATAAAAAAGCCGGAACCATAAGGAGTATGGAGGTTTGTGTTGAACATGGCCTTGATCCGGCCAATATTATCATTGACCACAATAACGAGGAAACGGTCAGGGAAGTCTTGGACCGAGGATTTATTGCGGCCTTTACCATTTACCCCAAAACGAAAATGGGGAATGAACGAATGGTAGAAGTTGTTAGGAAATTTGGAAGCACTAATATTATAGTTGATAGTTCGGCAGATTGGGGAGTTAGCGATCCTATGGCGGTTCCTAAAACGGCATCTTTAATGTTAAAAAGGGGAATATCCAGGGAAGACGTGATAAAAACCTGTTATCAGAATGCCCTCGATGCCTTTAGCAAGAACGGTAGGATGAAGGAAACAGACTGGACCAAGCCTAAAGGTATTGATCAAAGCCGGTTATTCAACGACAATAGTGTTCTCAGAGGCCAGGAACCTAGAGTAGACGCAGATCAAATTAGTTAGCATGAACCCAAAATTGATGGGTTATGTAAGATTAATGCGCCCGGCAAATTTACCCACTGCTGCGGCCGATATCCTGGCAGGTGCAGCTATTGCGTTTTGGAATAATAGCGTTTCCCTAACCACAGCTCATTTTCCTGTCTCCACAGTATTATATCTTGTACTGTCTTCTGTACTACTATATGCTGGAGGAGTAGTGATGAATGATGTATTTGATATTAAAACAGATATTAAAGAACGTCCGGAACGTCCTATTCCCTCAGGTACAGTTAGGCTGAAGAGCGCAAGAATTTTTGGAATCATTCTTTTATTAGTAGGCGTTTTAATTGCATTCACAATTACGCAATTAAGTGGATTTATCGCTATTCTCTTATTGTTTATGATCCTTTTGTACGATGGTGTTCTAAAAGAGAATGCACTTTTGGGACCTTTCAGTATGGGCCTGTGCAGAAGTCTTAACCTTCTTCTTGGTATTTCGGTTTTGGGGAATCTCTCCTATTGGCCAATTGCATTGGTGCCATTGGTTTACATATTTGCCGTCACAATGATAAGTCAGGGGGAAGTTCATGGCAGCAATAAAAGGAGTATATTTTTTGCTGGTGTTCTATACGCAGCCGTTATTTTCATCGTTGTTTACTCTGCTATAACCAACAATATCAGGAATTTGGAAGGAATTCCGATCATCCTGGGGTTTGTATTAATGATCTTCCTACCGCTAGTAAGGGCATATCAGAATAATACCCCTGAGAATATTAAGAAGGCAGTTAAATACGGGGTCATATCCATTGTATTTTTGGATGCAGCTCTTGCAGTTATAGTTGCACCTTTGTGGTATGCCTTGTTGATATTGATATTACTTCCGATATCCCTTATCTTGTCGAGATTATTCGCTGTTACCTAATAACCGTTGATGCAACAAAAAACTATAAAAAAATCGTTTAGCGTAGACTACAACTACAGTTTGCTTTTTACAAAGGGGGTTTTCGATCTAGTGAATCCATTGTTTAATAATTTACTGGAGTCTTTTAAGGCCAATAACCCACATAAATTGCTTTTTGTTCTTGATGATGGTTTCTCGTACAAAAATCCGGCTGTCATTAATCAGATCAGGACTTATTGTAAAGAATATAACAATACAATACAGCTTACAGAAATAATGACCGTTCCCGGGGGAGAAGGCTGCAAGGAAGGACGGGTGCAGGTAGATAAAGTACTGGATGCCATCAATAGAAATAGAATTTGTAGGCAATCATTCGTTGTGGCCATAGGAGGAGGAGCGGTTATTGATATGGTAGGATATGCCGCTAACATTGCCCACAGAGGAGTTAAACTAATAAGAATCCCCACCACTGTTCTTGCCCAAAACGATGCTGCAGTAGGGGTTAAAAATGGGATTAACCTATTTGATAAAAAGAATTTTGAAGGAACTTTTTCGGTGCCCTTTGCCATTATAAATGACAAGGAGTATTTGAAATCGCTGGAGCAGCGCGATTGGATTGCAGGGGTTGCGGAGGCCGTAAAAGTTGCCTTAATAAAAGACCCTAACTTCTTCCAGTTCCTGGAGGAGCATGTTAAAGCCATCAAGGATCGTGATATAGGGGTCATGAGTACTGTTATTCACCGCTGTGCGGAATTGCACATGCAACATATTGCTGGAGGAGGCGACCCTTTTGAAACAGGCTCTTCCAGACCCCTTGATTTTGGACATTGGGCTGCCCATAAGCTGGAGCAAATGACCCATTATGAAGTGAGACATGGGGAGGCTGTGGCCAAAGGAATGGCTCTCGATATTACTTACGCAGAAAAAGCCAAACTGATATCTCCCGATATTAAGGATCGAATACTTAATGTATTGGAAAATCTGGGATTCGATCTCTCCTTTCCAATTCATTCGGATAAGGAGATACATCAGTTGCTGGATGGAATACAAGAATTCAGGGAACATCTGGGAGGAATCCTGACCATTACCTTACTTAAAAATATCGGAACAAAATTCGATGTACATGAAATTGATCTAAGGGAAATGGAATTAGCTTTAAAATCTTTAAATTCCAAATATAAAGTAAAGGCATAATGCATGTTTGTACGAGATAGATATCATCTCACGTATTGTACTAATATTCACCCCGGTCAGGACTGGAAAACTACCTTCCAAAACCTCAAGCATTTTGTACCGAGGATTAAA
>CBDUAW010000204.1:0-5089 GCA_965365215.1 uncultured Eudoraea sp.
GTGACTGCTAAAAAGATAGGATTTATGGGCCATAAATAGCCCAGAAGAATCCTTACTGCCAAAAAGAAAAAGGCAAATCCCAAAAAATTATATAACAAAGCTCTAACCTTAGGTCTCATAAAGGGTTTTTATCGTATTTGACTTTTTTGCTTCCCTCGTACATAACATATTTTACTAATCTGGACTCCAGGTGACTATTAAACACTTTTATTTTTCTGGAGGTCCTTAAACCAACGTGCTTTATTGCCTCCATATTTGATGTAATTAACCAGGCTTCCGTTCCCGGATACCCTTTTTTTAAGGTATCTCCAATCTTCTTATAGAAAGATTCCATTTCAATGTTGAGCCTTTCGCCATATGGTGGATTGAACACCATATGCAAAGGGCCTTCTGTTTCCTTCACAGATCCAAAAAAGTCCTTTTGCTCAATTTGGATATAATCTGACAGATTCGCGTTTTTTACGTTTTCCAAGGCCTTTTCTACTGCTGAAGGAGCTTTATCATAACCCAGTATTTTCTGTGTGAATTCCCGGGTTCTATTGAGACTGCTATCCAGAATTTTATCAAATAGGTCTTCATCGTAGTCGTTCCATTTCTGGAAAGCAAAACCTTTCCGGTTTATATTAGCTGGGATATTACAGGCTATCATAGCTGCTTCTACAAGAAAAGTGCCGCTGCCGCACATGGGGTCTAAAAAATCGGTTCTCCCATCCCAACCGCTTAACAGCAAAAGCCCTGCAGCAAGCACCTCATTTATGGGCGCAATATTTGTTGCTGTCCTATATCCTCTGTGATGCAGGGAACTTCCAGAACTGTCGAGTGAAACATGGCATTGACGATCCTGAATATGGATATGTATTTTTAGGTCAGGATCGCGGGTATCCACATTGGGCCTCTTAGCTGAAACTTTTCGAAAACGGTCTACGATGGCATCTTTTACCTTTTGTGAAATAAATAAGGAATGGGTAAAGGTTTCTGATTTTAAACTGGCTTCAATAGCAAAAGTTTGATCGTGGTGAAAATAGGACTCCCATTTCATCTCAAATATCTTCTTATAGAGCTCGTGCTCATTTCGAGCATAAAAAGTAGTTATTGGTTTTAATATTTTAAGTGCCGTTCGTAACCTGAGGTTAGCCTTATACATAAAGCCTTTATCACCTTCAAAGCTCACATTTCGGACGCCTTCTTGAACATTTGAGGCTCCCAGATTACGAAGTTCCCGGGCAAGAACAGGTTCGAAGGCGTAAAATGTTTTAGCCAGCATTTTGAAATTATGTGCCATGTAAATCACTTAGATAACGGCAAAAATACACTAAATTTAGCGTCGACGGGTTAGAGAGCTTATTGTTTAAATATCTTCTTTGTATGATCTATGGATTACCCATTCTCGGGGTACTATTGAGTTTTGTTTTTGTATTGGCGTTTAATCCCAAGAAAAACCTTGGAATCAGATTACTTCTCGCCTTTAGTGGTTCCTTCTTATTGGCGATAACCATTTTTGAATTGCTTCCTGAAGTTTATCTGGGGGAGCATTCTAAATCCATTGGGATTTATATCCTTTTAGGGATATTACTGCAGATTTTCCTGGAGTTCTTCTCAAAAGGTGCTGAACACGGCCATTTACACAGAGCAACAGATAGTGCCTATTTTCCATGGCTTTTATTCCTTAGTCTATCGCTTCATGCCTTCCTGGAGGGTATTCCTATTGGCGGAAACACCCCAGTTTTGTATGCCGTTCTGATCCATAAAGTACCCATTGCCACTATTTTGAGTATCTTTCTTCTCAACTCCAAATTTGACCGCTGGATATCGGTTGCGTTTATAGTATTATTTGCTTTAATGACCCCTGCAGGCACCTATTTAGCTCAAAACACCACCATCTTTTTGAAAAATACAGCTCCTTTGACCGCAATTGTTATCGGTGTCTTTTTACATATCTCCACTGTAATTTTGTTTGAGAGTGCCGAAGGCCACAGTTTTAACCTGAGAAAACTCTTTGTAATACTTTTAGGAATGGTAGTGGCTTATTTATTGTAGCATACTACTTCTACTGAGGCAATACTTCCAAGTAGATATACCACCAGTGGCTGATAGCGCCTCCCAGAACGAAAATATGCCAGATTAAATGATTGTAGGGTATTCTTTTAAAGGCATAGAAGAAAATACCCAAGGTATAACATGCTCCTCCCAGAAACAGAAGGGTTAGGCCGAGATCAGAAGTTAGTGAAAGCAAACTTTTAATATCAAAAATAATCATCCAGCCCATCAGGAGGTATAGCATAAGGGAGAGATATTCAAATTTCCCGGTAAAAAAAAGCTTCAATAGGGTTCCTGCAAGCGCAATCCCCCACACCACATATAGTATTAACCAGCCATTACCGTTAATTAGGGTTACCATAGCAACTGGGGTGTAAGTTCCTGCTATCAGATAGTATATGCTAATATGATCAAGTATTCTTAATCGGGCTTTGATTTTCTTTTTGTGCACAATATGATATAAGGTAGAGGCTGTGAAGAGCGTGACAAAAGAAATACTATAGGCTAAAACCGCAATCTGAGCATAGCCCTCCGGGGCTTTCTCCCAAAGGGCGAAAAATCCAAATATTCCCAGTAAAGCGCCGAAGGCATGGGAGAGGGCATTGAGTCTTTCTTCCTTATGATAGGTAATTTCCACCGTTAATATTGTTTTATCCGGAATGGGCTGCGTGTAAATTTAGGGTATGCAGAAAAAATGTCACAATTTTCTACGTAAAAGAATTTGTTATTCGGTTTAAAACTCAACTAATCATTGTAATACCAAAAAGGAATCCTGATTATTGTCCTTAGGTAAACACTATCTAGGCGATGGTCCTTTCTAGCCACTTTTAGCGTATGTTTCCCGTCTTGCAGAGTCCTAATATCCAAAAAGGTTTCAAATCCCATTTGATTTTGAAGATTCTGCGTTAAGACAAAGGTAGGTTTAAAGGGGATAGTATCTATGCTTAGGGTATACATATCCTCTATGGTTTTGAGATATTCTTCTAACCCCTCGCGTCTTTCTGACCATGGAAGAACACCATCTGAGAAAGCCGAAAAAATACCGCGTTTGTCCTCCTCTGGTTTTAACTCAACATTAAAGTAAAAAACATCATCTTCTATGGAACTGCCGTAGGCAACAAAGACGTTGAGGTAAGGGTCATTTATAACTTTGGAAGGAATTGCAGCCCTGTCAACAAACAGGTTATTCTCTGCAATCAGGTTCATATAATTCTTGTGATTGGCCGTGTAGGAGTTAGAATCCATATCCTTTTCAAGGTAGTTGGAGGTACTGAATCCTGTTGCTGATAAGACAGTGATGCCCAAATAAAGAGGCACTATTATAATGCTTAGTCTTTTCCCGAATTTGGTATCCAGAAAATTGTAAACCATGGGCCTGTACAAAAAAGACAGCGTTATATATTTAAATATCCAATATACCGGATAGTAGAAAAATGTGGTCCACTTTTTCTTTTTTAACCAACCCTGGGTAACAAAATCTATAAATGTAAGTGCTGTCCCTATGGCCATAAAAACGATGGTTGGAATGGCAATCCAGTAGCGGACCCAATTTGCCGTCTCTTCTTTATCTATCCAAAGACCTAGCAGTGTAAAGAAGAAAACAATGGTTAGCAATCCCAGTAAATAAAAAACCAGCAGGAAAGTTACGGCAAAAATTACGCTACAATATTTTTCCAGGGTAGCCACATAATTATCAAAAGATCCCACTCGTCTGGTAAGATGTCTTTTAAATTTTGAGCTGTAGTTGAGTTTCTCGTAGTCAATTTCGCCAGAGACATAGCGAAGTCCGATTGCCCCAATCCAGAGACCTCTTAGTATTACGTGGGCGATTAAATTAATCGTAAGAATATACCAGGATACCATTAGCCCTTGCATAAGCATAATCCTGTACATATTGCCGTTATTCTGGGCTTCCTGATTTGCAAACTCAATAGGATCAATAATCATGAAGAGACCATAGATAGCAAAACCGGAGATGATAAGTTCCAATTGCCAGCTTTCCTGTTGGAGGATATCCAGCCATTTTTTAAACTTTTCATCCTGAGGATTATTACTCATACTGGTTATTTGATTGGTTAGGATAAATATAAACGAAAAAAGAGAATGAGCATTGATGGTTTCCAATCTTCAGCGAGTATACACTCCCCTGCTTTTTTTAATCAGTTTTAGGGATTATCTTATTATTGCGGGGAGGAGGCGTAGCGCCCCCGGGGGTTTTGTGAGCCAGGATGTGGTGGTGTGTGGTTAGGGTTAAAAAAAAGAGTCCCTCACATTGGATGTGAAGGACTCATAAATCACGTTAGACGTGATCGAAGAAGGCGGCGGCCTACTCTCCCACCTGGTTTGGCAGTACCATCGGCGCAGACGGGCTTAACTTCCCTGTTCGGAATGGTAAGGGGTGTACCCCGTCGCCATGGCCACCTGAGTTTTACTTTGCTGCTCTTGTGCCAGCAAAGGCCCTATTGGGCATATATCTTAACATAAAGGGACAAAAAGTTACGTTGTAAGCAATCCTTATTTTGTTTTAAAAAAAGTAAGTGAGGGAAGGTCGCTTTTAGTAAGCAACCATCAATACAAGGCCTTTAGCGGCGCAAGTCTAACGGGCTATTAGTACCACTCGGCTACGTACTTTGCAGCACTTGCACCTGTGGCCTATCAACGTTGTCATCTCCAACGACCCTTTAAAGAAATCTCATCTTGTGGCGAGTTTCGCGCTTATATGCTTTCAGCGCTTATCTCTTCCCGACTTAGCTACCCGGCAATGCCCCTGGCGGGACAACCGGTACACCAGCGGTCGGTCCGACCCGGTCCTCTCGTACTAGGATCAGCTCCGCTCAAATTTCTAACGCCCGCAGTAGATAGAGACCGAACTGTCTCACGACGTTCTGAACCCAGCTCGCGTGCCACTTTAATGGGCGAACAGCCCAACCCTTGGGACCTTCTCCAGCCCCAGGATGTGACGAGCCGACATCGAGGTGCCAAACCCCCCCGTCGATGTGAGCTCTTGGGGGAGATCAGCCTGTTATCCCCGGCGTACCTTTTATCCTTTGAG
>CBDUAW010000205.1:0-5061 GCA_965365215.1 uncultured Eudoraea sp.
TCCCTAAGCTTCCGGAGTAGTCCCGTTCTTTTTGCTGTTGAACAGCCATATTATAAAGCATTCTTCCGGAGTATTTATCTTGTCCTAATTCCTGATATATTTTCTGGGCATTGAAATAATAGTAAAATGCACTGTCCCTCACAAAATACTTTGTAAAGAAGTGCCCTAGATCCCAATAGGAATTGGCTATTTCCAAGGAATCGTTTAAATCGTGTGCAAGATTAGTGAACTCTATATTCGATTTTCGGAAATTAGTTGAGTCTTCGAGTCTTTCATACGATCTGGACAAAACAGAGAGATATTGTAGTTTGGTTGAATCATTTTCCCTCGACTCAATATATTTGAGAGATTTCCTGATCAAATCGAGCCTTTCTGCATCTCCTAAATTACGATCTCTACTCTTTTGTAACCATTCCATGACAGAATCCGTATCTACCTCTGTTAAGGCCGAGGGGTTTTCTGTTGAATCGCGATTGCATGCGAGGATTAAAAGAACCAGGCCTGCAACGAACAGGGTAATCCTAAGGGGAGAAGAGCGTAGTAATGATATAATTTTGATCATATAACAAGATAAAAAAAAGAGTCGCTAACCCAAAGGCCAGGACTCTTTTCCTTAACATTTATAAACAGATTAGTTGTCTCTTTTCTCTACAGGAGTATCGTCCCCATCCGTACTATCCCTTTTCTCTACAGGGGTATCATCCCCGTCTGTACTTAATTCATACAGCGCCTGGTCTTCTGCGGTGCTGTCTGCCTCACAGGAGATTAATCCTATGCTAAATAATACTACTGCCAAAATACTTGCTACTTTTTTCATCTTCCAATAATTTAAAGGTTCTTGATTCGGTTTCTCTGATACGAACTTATCAAAGAAGCACGGGGTTTATTGCATAGAAAAGGCCACTTTTAGTAAGTGGCCTTGTTCTGTGAGTATATGAACGGGTTTTACAAGAATTTAGCGGGAAGAGGAAATCGAGTTTTTGGACAAAATCTTTTTTAAGTCGTCTATATTTTCCCGGTAAGATCTGGAAAAAGGCAATTGGGTCTTTCCGGTCTTCAGGGAACAGATCGATTTTCCGTAGTTGATCCTGGACACAAAATTTCGGTTCAGGATATAGCTTTGGTGTACCCTTATAAAATTGGCGGGTAATTGGTTTTCAAAAGTCTTAAGGGTTTTATACGCACTTATAACGCTTCCGTCTATCATGTGGAAATCGGTGGTGTTATTATCAGCCTTGAGATACAGGATCTCATCGGTATTCACATAGTGGTAATCATTGTAGGATTTCAGGAGGAGGGTAGGAGTACGCTCATCCAATGGCATTTTTTTCTGCAGCCTCCGGATGGTTTTGCGGATGTCAAATTCGTTATAGGGCAATAACCAATAATCAAAGAAATTGTATTTAATGGCATCGTAGGCGTGATCCTTGGTTTTTGAAATGGCAATGAATAATGGTAATTCCTTTACATATTGATACAGCTCCGTCACCATTCTGAAATACTCAGGTGCCGAATCATTCAGGTTTATAAAAACAATGTCTGGCAGGAATTTGATAATCGTATTTAAACCCTCATTGATTCCACGCGCTTCGGCCATACATGCAAACTCCCCGTACTCTTCCAGATAGTGCTGTAACTGCAAATTGGAAGTAGCTTCTGAATCCACAATGGTGTATGTATACGCCATGAATTGGGTATTTGAGTTCAAAGTAGTTATTCATATTGAAAAAGCACTATGGTCAAACCATAGAATATCTAAGGTTTTTGTCATAAATGGGTGAAAATCAACAGATTTGGAGGAATTTTCTGTCAAATCTAAAGTAAGCAATTATTTTTATTCTTCCGAAATGGCCTGATATGCCCCTAAGTCGGCTGCCATGGTCCGATCTGTACCCAGCAGATCCACGGGTACTATTTGCGCTGTATTGAGATCTCCAACACCGATGATATCTGAAATATCCAAAAGCCTGAAATCATTTTTTGCTGTCGATTGGAAATTCACGGAAAGATTCAGAAAAAGATTATCGTAATAGGTGGTGTCGTTGAAATCATATAGAGGGTCTGGATTTTCATCTTGATATTTCAGAAAGGAATGACTGAATTTAAAGGCAAACGTGTTTATTCCGTTGTTTTGTAATAATAGTTCTGAGCTTGTATTTCCATCTATGATACAATTAACAAAATTTGCCTGGAGCAAATCTCCCGAAACGGATTGTTGGCCTGGAATCTCTTCAAAATTATTGATCTGCAATGCAGCCCCTGTTCTGAAGCCATTGCTCCAATAATTGGCAATGGTGGTATGCAAAAATTCATAGCTACCTCCAAGATTGCAAAAAAGGGAGGCATTACCTGCATTTCCAAGAACCAGATTTTGTCCTTGAATATGTGTATTGCGTCCCCAAAGGTTCACAAGGCTACTATTGTGAATTTGTGAATTGCGCAAATCTAAAATGGGAGGATCCGCGCTAGGGTTACCCTCTGCAAGAATCCCAATAGTTGCATTCCTTATGGTTAAATAGTTTATAGTATGGTTAAGGCTGCCGTCAGACAACCAAAGAAGGCCCCATTGTCCGGGAACATTAGTGAATTCAGGTTCCAGTCGGTCACCTTCAAAAATCACCTCGTTTTCAAGTAATTCCTGATTTGTACTAAGTTCCCCGTTAACCTGGAGGCTGCCTCCTGGTTTTACAAAGATCCCAGAATCTTTATGGAAATGGACTCGAGTCCCAGCTGCCATGCTTAAAACCTTCCCATTGGGCACTGCAGCATAGCCATAAATAACGTAGGGTTTATCTGCAGTGAAGTTCAGTTCAGCGTCTTCCAGATCAAAACCCTGAACCCGGATTTCTTCCCCGTTCCGATCGAGACCCAGAAGCAGCGTTTCTTTAGAACCATTAGCAAGAGTGGCCGGATACAGGAATACTGCATCCTTAACAAGCGTTACCAAAGGCACTTCCTGATTTTGGGTTCCGTCACCAAATAGAATGACATCCGTATATAGAAATTCATTCTGATTAAGGCTTGAAACATCAAAGTTAGTTTCAATAAAGACATACAAACTGTCCTTGGCCAATAAGGGAATATTGGTAAAGGCTTTCCCTGCTTCCCCGTCTACATTTAATCGGTACGAACTGCCTTGTCCTCCTTCCAATCCAATAAACGGGATATTGAGGTCTGTAGCACTCCTGTTGTATACTTTTAGAGAATAGGTGCTACTGCCAATTGTGCTGAAAACCGTATCGAGAAAGACCGTATCCTTAGAGAATTCAAGTTGCCCATTACTGTCTATATAGTCAAAGTCTTTCCTGCAGGAGAAGCCTGTGATTATAAGGAGGATCAATATGTAAGGCAGAAGTCGGGGCATATGATGCTTAACGTTCGGGTGGTATAAAAAGTGTCTTTATGGTTTCAGAAATTCTGATTGGGCGTTGGGTTTTGGCATTAAGAAGGCACCATTCAGTTTTGGATTCAACCAAAAGCTGGGTATTCTCCCTTTTTAAGATTTCCACCCTTCTTATTGAGGTGGCTCCCTTATTCCCTTCAATATAGGTTTTCATTAGCAGTTCATCCCCCAGGAAGGCTGCTCTCTTATAGGAAATGTTGTGGTTCATAACCACCCACACCACTTCCTCTCGTACATGATCAGGCGCCAATAATTCCCAGTGCTCTTTGGAGATATCCTGGATCCATTGTAAATAACGGACATTGTTTACGTGTTGAAGTTCATCGAGGTCATCTGCGGTTACCGTTATACTCTTCTCATATATCCGCATCAGTCCCTGGGTATAATTTCCACTTCAAATAGTTTGTCCCAGTTTTTCCCTGTTACGAAAAAAGTATTTCGGGCCGGGTTATAGGCCACCCCGTTTAAAACATCTAGTTGATCGTGTTGGGTAACTTTTTTTCTGAGTCCACCGAAATTTACAACCCCCTCAATGGCCCCACTCTTGGCATCGATAATCATCATACTTTCTTTTTGCCAAACGTTGGCGTAAATCTTCCCGTCTACATATTCCAGTTCATTCGCTTTATTAAAAATAGATTTATTAGTCACAGTTTGGATATAGCCTTCTTCCTGAAGTGTTTTTGGGTTCAACAGCCATATCTTTTCAGTACCGTCACTTTTATACAATTGCTTCCCATCATTACATAAGCCCCAACCTTCCCGACTTTCACCGTACTGAAATTTTCCCTTTGGTTTCAAGTTGGTGGCATCATAAAGGAAACCGGTCCTATTCTGCCAGCTCAGTTGATATACTGTATTATCCAAAACGGTAATGCCTTCTCCGAAATAGGTGGCATCCAGAGCAGTTTCCTGAAGTATTTTGCCACTTGTAAAATCTACTTTACGTACGAAGGATGTGCCTTCCCTCCCGGTACTTTCATAAAGGGTGTCATTATAGAACTCAAGCCCCTGGGTAAAAGCTTTTATGTCATGTGGAAATTCATTGATAATATTATAAGTATATAATTTGGGAGCTTTTGAAGAAAGGACCTTTATCTTTTTGTCAATTTCCACGGCAGTACCATCAAAGGAAAAGCTGGCCTTTAAAAGTTGGTTGCCCAGGGAGGGGGTGTTCAGTACAATGGCACCATCTGCATACGGGAGGGTTTGTCCATTAATACTAAATGACACCTTCTCTATGGACAGGTCTTTGCGGTTTTTAATACGCAGCAATACCGTATCATTTTGTGCAAAAGTATTTTTCCGGTCGCTCAGTTCTATCTGGAATAGTTTGGAGGGATCCTTCTCCCCGCCACAGGCCAAGAACAGTAACGAAAGAAAACTGAATATAACAAATTTCAATGGGGACATATCACGATTAAATTCAAAGAAGGGAACGGAGAAGAACAGGAAGAATTAGCTGAATTTTTCTGAGATTCCCTGATTATTTTAAAGCTAAATTAAGCATGTAAAATGATTGTCCCAAATTTAAAAGGTCGTATATTTGCACGAGGCAAGTCCTACGCGACCAGCTCCCGCAGAATCCCCCAGGGTGGGAACGCAGCAAGGGTAAGCGGTTGTAGCGGTGCGATGTAGGTAGCTTGCCTTTTTTTGTA
>CBDUAW010000206.1:0-5060 GCA_965365215.1 uncultured Eudoraea sp.
CATAGTAAAAACCTGAAGCTCGTGGTCGGTTATATTCTGCGGGTACATCCTTCCTGGGCTCGATTTGTAGAACTGGCCCGCAGCCTGGGCAAACCGCTGGTAATGCGAATGAACCTGAACCAGCAAAGTTCCGGAGAACAGTGGTATACGCACAAACAACTCATGAGATCCATGTCTCCTATAGTGGACTGTGGTGTTCACTATGTGGACATCATGTGTATGATGACCGGGTCACGTCCCATTAGCGTAAGCGCTATAGGAGCAAGGCTTACAGACGAAATATCTGAGGATATGTACAATTACGGCCAGCTTCAGGTACGCTTTGAAGACGGGTCCGTTGGATGGTATGAAGCCGGTTGGGGCCCAATGATGAGTGAAACTTCGTTTTTTATCAAGGATGTCATCGGGCCCAAAGGATCTGTGTCCATATCCGATACCCCAAGGGGTTCCTCCGATGACATTGAGGGGCACACCAAAACAGGGGAACTACACATACACTTCAGTGTTTTGGATGCGGACGGACAGTTCAAAAAGGAGGATATATACCTCCATGCAGGGGATGAGCCTGACCACGACGGGTTGTGTCTGTTGGAACAGGAATTCTTCCTTAAGGCTATCCTGGAAGACCTAGACCTTTCTGACCACCTGAGGGATGCCGTCAACAGCCTTAAGATCGTTTTGGCGGCAGACACCTCCGTACGTACCGGGAAGACGATAGCGCTTTAAATAAATACTTGATTTTTAAATCATTAATAAAATGTTAATCCCTGCTGTTTATTTGTTTTTCTGGCAGAAAACTATATCTTACAAGGTATGATCAAAATAGAAAAGCAAGAGAATCAGGACGTTTTACAACAATCTGTAGAACACTTAGAGGCAAGAGGGTTTAATAATATTAAGGTAGATATGGAGGGTTATGAAACCCCGAAATCCTATCTGAAAAAAAGTACCGGGAATTCGGTAACCCCCGATTTAACTGCTACTAAGAATGGGATAAAATACTTTTTCGACATCAGTCTGAAGTCTGAAAAGCCCACACTGTTGAAATCCAAGTGGCTGTTCCTCGACACCCTCAGCCGGATGAAATCCAACCGTTTCAGAATCATTACCTTCCGCGGACATTACAAATTTACAGACACCCTGCTGAACGAACTGAACCTGGGAAACAAACAGCCTATTAAAATAACCTGAGTCGGTATCAGGGTCTGTTTTTAGTCTCTGGCTTCCCCATACAACACCATCCGTATGTGGGGAATTCCGTCTTCGAGGTAGTCTTTCCCCTCTGTTAAAAAACCAAGATCTATGTAGAACTGCTGCAGGTATTTCTGGGCGGAAAGGGCAATATTAACAGGTCCAAACCTGTGTTTCACCGCTTGTATGCATTCCTTCATGATGTGGATCCCCAATCCCGTCCCACGAAACCCTTCGCGCACTGCTACTCGACCTATACTGGCTTCTTTAAAATAATCTCCGGGCCCGAAAATCCTTGCATAGGCTGCGAGCACGCTTCCCTCCCACCCCAGCACATGCAATGCAGACTGGTCTTTGTCGTCAATATCGAGAAACACGCACTCCTGTTCCACAACAAAAATTTCGGACCGAAGCTGTAATAATTTGTAAAGTTCTTCCGGGCTCAATTGTTCAAATGTCTTGACTTCTACCTGCATTTCATTTAGTCCTGAACGATAATATTCTTACTGTCACACTTATTGAACTCCGGTTGAATATTCACATGGTTGATCCCGAACTTATGATACACCAGTTCTTCAATTTCATCGAGAATCTGATCGAATTCAGATAACCGGATATCCTCCATAAAGTCAATATGGGCTTCCATGTGAACCTCATCCTCATTTAGTTGCCAGATATGCACATGGTGAACATTCTTTACGGGCTCAAGAGTGCAAATGGCCTGCACTATGTTTTGTATCTCAATCGTATTTGGAGTGAATAACATCAAAACACGGGTAGAATCCTTTAAGAGGTCATATCCCATAAAAACCAGGTAAAGAGCTATTAGAATCGTAAGCAGGGGGTCTATCCAAAACCATTGGAAGTAATACATAAGAATACCTCCAATAAGAACAGCCACAGAGGCCATCATGTCTGTAAGAAGATGAAGGTATGCAGACCTGAGGTTCATGTTCCGGTTAGAATCCGGACGCAATAGCAATACACTGAACCCGTTTGCGAGTATTCCAAGGATAGATAGGGTAATCACAATACCCGATCCTATTATTTCAGGATTAAAGAACCTTTCTATGGCTTCTTTAATAAGAAAAACAGCCACGATAATCAGGGTGGCCGAATTTACAAAGGCCGCTATGATCTCCGCCCGTTTATATCCAAATGTTCTGCCTGCAGACGCTTTTTTTCTGGACAACGCATTGGCTATATAGCTGATCAACAAAGAGATTACATCACTTAAGTTGTGAAGGGCATCTGATAAAAGGGCAAGACTCCCGGAGATGATCCCACCAATGATTTGTGAAAGGGTGATCACCACATTCAAAATGATGGAGATAAGCAGATTTCTCCCTTTAATATCGTGAGAGCCGTGATGGTGGTGATGGTGCCCGTGTGTCATCTTCGAGGTGAAAAGTTGCCCGATTGCAATCTAGCGATTACCGGCAGGGAATTTTTTCAACCCTCCTGGCATGCCTGCCCCCTTCAAAAGAGGTGGTCAGAAATGTCCTGACCATTTCCAGGGCCTGTGGAATCGCAATATAACGGGCTGGAAGACTCAAAATATTTGCGTCATTGTGTTCGCGTGCCAGGGAGACCAACTCTTTGGTCCAACATAGGGCGGCCCGGATCTCCTGATGCTTGTTAGCAGTCATGGCAGCACCGTTGCCACTACCACAAATGATAATGCCAAAATCCGCTTCTCCGGAAGCCACATCAGAGGCAACCGGGTGTACAAAATCAGGATAGTCTACACTGTCAGAACTATCCGTTCCGTGGTTGACCACCTCATGCCCCATGGACTTGAGCAAACCGACGATTGCCAGTTTGTAATCGGTACCCGCGTGGTCGTTTCCAATTGAAATTTTCATAATGTCCTGCTTTTAATAGGCTACATGGAGTAAAGGTACAAACCCTGAAGGGAAAGACCTTGTGAATTTTTCTTAACATTACGGTTGACTTTAAATTATAATCATTTCATTTAAAGAGATTTATAATTGAATAAATTGTTAAGAACACAGGAATAAATTCTAAACAACCGCGTTTGGAAAAATCTGATTTTTTCCCCAATGCAATTTAATTGCAGAAAAACCAAGCCCTGGTTATTATAAACGCTTCACGGAATACTCACACGAAATACCCAGTAATCAACAATAGATTCCCGGGATTTTATCAAAAATTACCTGTTAACTTATTTTATCAAGACGCGTTAATAACCCTATTAATTTTCTGAAGTACTGACTATTGAGTTCTGTATAGCCTGTTGATTCAGGATACATCCTGACAATTCCAAAATTTCGAAGCTGTTTTTATACCCGCTATTAACAAGCTATTATAATTATCATTTATTCTAATTTTTTAAATAACTATTATAATTATATATAGAATGTTGGTATGTGCAGGTAGTATCCTGTTTTTGTCCCCTTTCAAGTACAGGGAGATATTTATTCGTAATTTGCCATGAAATAAAATATTGAATGTCGAAGAAGAAAAAGCGGGCTAAAAACCAGCTTAAAAATGAAATAACGAAGGGAATTTTCACGGTTCTGGAGGCAGAACCGAATAAAAGTTTTAACTACAAGCAAGTTGCCTCCAAACTCAGCATCAGTGACACCGAAGGACGTAACCTGTTGATAAAAAGGCTTTCAGAGCTCCACAAGAAAAACAGAATACAGGAAACATCAACAGGGAAATACAAGGCGATCTATGTACCCAGGGTTTATTCAGGTATCGTGGATGTCAATACCCAGGGTAATGCCTATATCAGTACCGAGGAACTTGAGGATGATATCTTTGTAAGCTTTCCAAATTTGAATAAGGCCTTTCACGGAGATACCGTGGAGGTACAATTATTCCAGAAAAAAAAGGGGAGCCGTCCGGAAGGAAAAGTGTTACGTGTCCTGAAGCGCCGCAAAACCGAATTTGTAGGTATTGTGGACCTCTATAAATCCTTCGCTTTTGTTCGTGCGACCGATTCCCGCATGTACACGGATTTTTTTGTGCCCCTGGAACATCTCTCAGGCGCGAATCATAAGGAGAAGGTTGTGGTAAGCTTTGACCGTTGGCCTGAGGATGCAGACAGCCCTTATGGAAGGATCGTACAAATTCTTGGGATTCCCGGAGAACACGATACAGAAATCCATTCCATTCTTGCAGAATACGGCTTGCCCTATACCTTCCCGGAGGAGGTGGAACATTATGCAAATTCACTGGACACCCGTATTCATCCCAACGAGGTCCGGAAACGCAAGGATCTGAGGGGGGTGCTGACCTTCACTATAGACCCTAAGGATGCCAAGGATTTCGATGACGCCCTTTCCTTTCGCGAACTTGAAAACGGGAACCTGGAGGTAGGCATCCATATTGCGGATGTTTCACATTACGTCAAGCCGGAAACAGTTCTGGAAGAAGAAGCTTATTCCCGGGCTACGAGCGTGTATCTGGTAGACAGGGTGGTTCCCATGTTGCCGGAAATCCTTTCGAACAATGCCTGTTCCCTGAGACCCAGAGAAGACAAGCTGACGTTCTCGGCCATTTTTGAATTGGATTCAAATGCGCAGGTAAAAAGCGAGTGGTTTGGAAGGACGGTAACCCATTCAGACGAACGGCTTGCCTATGAAGAAGCTCAGCATGTCATAGAAACAAAAAATGGGAGTATCCCCAAGGAAGTATCCATACGCGGAAAGGCATACAATCTTGCCGAACCCATCGTAGGAGCGATCCTTTCACTGGACCGGCTGGCAAAGATTCTCCGTAAAAAAAGAATGACCCATGGGGCGATTTCTTTTTACAAGGTAGAGGGAAAGTTCAACCTGAATAAAGACAATGATCCGGTTGGAGTCTATTTCAAGGAAAGCAAGGATGCCAATAAGCTG
>CBDUAW010000207.1:0-5056 GCA_965365215.1 uncultured Eudoraea sp.
TTTACATCTTCAATCTCCTTTTTGATATCATCTGTAAAACTGGTATCTATTCCTTGTTTTTCGGCACTTTTTTGTATTTCTTGTTTGATATCTTCGGTGGCATCCTTTAATTGGCGCATTCCTTTTCCGAGGCCCTTTGCAATACCCGGAATTTTGTCGGCACCAAAAACCATCACCACAATAAACATGATGAAGAAAATCTCGCCCCCGCTAATGAATAAAGCAATATTGGAAATCATAACCACAAATATACGCAAGTTTCGCCGCTAAATAAAAAAGTCCCGCCATTCCTGGCAGGACTTTACAACGAAATTTACATTGTTTTATTCTCCCTGAATGCTTTTCTTAAAAGCATCAAAATCTGATTGTTGCTCTTTTTTAGGCCAGGCATTGTTTGTAACATCAATGTCGGCGGTTTCCGCTTTTGGATCCACGGTAATCCCTATCAGCTCCTTTTCTGACGAAATCACCCTTTTTACTTCTTTGTCATTTTTTCTCCAGATTTCAGGCGGATACGTTACATTCTCCTTTGAGCCATCAGCGTAAGTATACTCCACTATTAAAGGCATAGGGATACCACCCGGTTTGTTAAAGGTTACCTCGTAAAAGTACTTTGGTTCTTTTATAGTAGCCCTCTCCTCGGCCGTCATATTATCCATCATAAATGCCTTCAGCGTCTGGGAGGTCTCGGATGGGGTCTTGCCCTTTAATTCAGGGTCAAAATCCTCGCTATCTTCTTCTGCAAGGTAAACCAAAGGCGGTAAGTCTGCTTCAGTAATATTTCTGGCAGCCATATATTCCTGCATCTTTTTACCGGGTTTATTACTTACATAGTATTTTTTAACTCCTTTAATTCCAATATCCACATAATCAGTGGTATAGAACCAACTTCTCCAAAACCAGTCCAAATCTACAGCCGAAGCGTCTTCCATAGTCCTGAAAAAGTCCTCCGGCGTTGGATGCTTAAATTTCCAGCGTTGTGAATACGTTTTAAAGGCGTGATCAAATAGTTCCCTTCCCATAACCGTTTCCCTCAGAATGTTCAGGGCGGTTGCCGGTTTTGCATAGGCATTCGGGCCCAGTTTATAAACATTTTCAGGATTAGACATAATAGGGGAAATAGCACTTTGATCCCCGCTCATGTAGGGAATGATCTTAGAAGGATCACCTCTCCTTGAGGGATATTTCTCATTAGGTGCAATAACCTCCGGAAAAGCCTCTCCAAATTCTTGTTCTGCAAGATATTGCATAAAGGTATCCAGGCCTTCATCCATCCATCCCCACTGACGTTCATCAGAATTCACGATCATTGGGAAAAAATTATGCCCTACCTCATGGATGATTACGCTGATCATCCCATATTTTGTTCTATCTGAGTAGGTTCCATCCTCATTGGGCCGTCCGTAATTCCAACAAATCATAGGGTATTCCATTCCCTGATTTTTTGCATGGACCGAAATGGCTTTGTGATAAGGGTAATCAAAGGTGAACTTGGAAAATGATTTTAAGGTACTGGCCACCGCTTTAGTGGATAAATCACCCCATAATGGATTTCCTTCTTTAGGATAAAGCGATACCGCCATAACATCCCTGGAACCGATCCGGACTGCCTGCATATCCCAAATGAACTTTCTTGAGCTGGCAAATCCATAGTCCCTTACATTTTCGGCCCTGAACTTCCAGGTTTTCTTCTTTTCTGAAAATCCCTTTTCTGCTATCTCAGCTTCTTCCTGATTTACAATCAAGACCGGTTTGTCGTACGATTTTTTGGCCGCTTCAAATCGCTGCATCATCTCTTTACTAAAAACCTCTTTCCGGTTAATCAATTCTCCTGTAGCATCAAGGACATGGTCTGCCGGTACGGTAATATTCACTTCATAATCCCCAAAGGGCAATGCGAACTCCCCGCTCCCCCAGAATTGGTGATTCTGCCATCCTTCCACATCACTATAAACCGCCATTCTGGGAAAGAACTGGGCAATTACATAGGCCCTGTTACCATCCTTAGGAAAGTACTCATAACCCGAGCGTGCACGGTTAACGGTATGATCCGGTATATTGTACCACCATTTTATGTTGAATGAGATTTGCTCGCCACTTTGAAGTGGTTTTGCAATATCTATCCTCATCATGGTTTGATTAATGGTGTAAGGAATAGGGTTTCCTGAGGTATCCTTAACATAGTCAATATTAAACCCCCCATCAAAAGGCCGGTCCATATACTGTCCGGCAAATTGACCGGCTTGATAGGCAATGGAAACTCCACTTCCGTTTCTTAAAGGGGATTTAGAATCTTTGGCACGTACATTCTGATCTAATTGTACCCAAAGGAATTCCAGATCGTCTGGGGAATTGTTGCGGTAGGTAATTGTTTCTACGCCGTACAGCCGTGCATTTTTGTCATCGAGCTCGATGTCCATTTTATAATCGGCCTGTTGCTGGTAGTAATCAGGCCCAGGGGCTCCTGAAGCTGAACGGTAAGTATTTGGGGTTGCAAACTCTTCGTACATTTGCCGGAACTTACTTTCGTTATAGTGCCCGGGCTCTCTGCTTTCTTCTGTCTGTTGCGAAAACCCCACGGCGGTGGTAAAGAACACAACAACCGCAAGGATTTCCTTGAAATTTTTAATCATATTCAAAAAATTTAGTGGACGAAAATAAAATTTTTTACAGGATTTGCTACAAGTTTAACATTCCTTTATTACTTTCTTTTATAAGTACAAAACTCTTTTTTTTATCCTTGATTTTCAGATGTACAACATTCTGTTGTTCTTCAAAAAGGTCCGTCAGTATTTCGTTCTGAATCTCCAGATTTTTTAGCATAGGATATTCTACCTTATTTAATTCCAGGTAGCAGATCATCACATCATTATCGTATCGTTTTCCAAGAAAATCAAATGCTCGTACTTCATTGTTTAGACGGAATACAAGTTTGGTCCTGAGATACTTTTCAATATACTCGTCAGCTATTGGGGACTCTTTATCAGTAGCAAGCTTCGTCTGAATGTCATACCTTTCTAACAGTACTGCTTCAAAATCATCAATAAATATTCTGGTGGTAATTTGAAGGGCATCTTCTTTTTCCGCATAATTAACATTGGTTACGCTTACGTAGAACTTATGTACTATCGTAAATGCCATCAACGGCAAAACCATCAATAAGAATAACTTTTTAGCCTTCATGTTATTTTCTCTATTACCATAGTGCAATATTCATACCAGGAAAAATATTTACTCCATGGCATTGTTTTTCCTGTAGGTTTTGCTCTTTATTTTTAAAAACTCCCAAATTCTAAGCTTATCCCTGGTGTCAACGATATCGTTGAAGGTGGAGTCTACCTCGCAATAGTACATAAAATCCGGGATCTTAGATTTCGGAATTTGCAATTCACTTGCATACAAGGAATCCGGGTAAAAGGCTCTGACTCTAGCGGTTCGGGCGTATTTCCGCTCCAGATCTCTAACACTCTTCAGGAACTTTGTTCGCCCCGTTATGGCATTTATTATCGGATTGAGCGGAACTATACCTCCCCCTGTTGTTGCTTCGTAAAGTTTCCTTTCCGCCTGAGTAGGCGGGCTAACATATGCGTTTGGCAAACCTAGGGTTGAAGCCACAAATACCTGTTTCGGACCAACATTTTGCATGTCACGTCCCAGTTCCCCGGACAAATTATATGGGGTTAGCACTACCTCATCTAGGATATTTACAAAATCTTCCATATATACGTTAATATTCTTGCTTTCCAGAATAGACGTTGAGACAATAATTGACTTGCGTTGCAATTGAACGGCGGTAAAAAGGAGCGTATCCCCAACATCTGCGGGGATGGAGAATAACCCAAGGGCGTTGGTTATAGTTGCCTTATCCTTAGAAATATTCATGACGTGAACATCAGGCACACTTCTGTTTTTATGATATACCTTTCCTTGTATGTCTCCTGAAAAGTACTCCTGAGACAAGACTGTGTAACAACTAAAAAGGAAGAAAAGTAAAAATAGGCTAGTCCTGCACATTAAGTTCTTTGCGATAAATATTGCTTTGCGTAACCAGGAATTCGATAAGTTCAAATTCATTATCCTTTCTAAGCAGCGTCTGTGACGGCAACTTGGTGTCACAGTAAATAAGGAACGCATCTATCTTATCTTGAGGAAGTTTTAGGTCTATTACAAAAAAATCATCTTCATAAACCTGTCGAAGAACTTCGCTCACCTTTAAGGGAGCTCTGTCTTCTTCCTTTTCCTTTTGAGAGAGGAAGAGCGCCTTGAAAATATTGACAAAGTTCAATCCGTCCTGCATACCCCTAACCGTTTGATCTTCAGCTATATTGATAACCCGGGTAGTCTGGTCTGTTTCGTATTCATACTGCTTAAACTCTTCATTTTGCAATTCTAGAAAACGTTTTTGGTTCTCCGGGCTTACTACAACCTCATCGAGTTCAGTAACTTTCTCATTTACTTCCACTACCAGGCGATTATTTTTAAGGATATCTGCTGTAATCTCTACTACTTCAATCTGATAGTTAACGGAAGTAAAAACAAGTTCATCTCCTTCTTTGACCATGATGGCAAACTCACCATTATTATTAGTAATTGTGGCTTTCTCTGAAGTGGTATTGATCACATTCTCGTTGACCACATTACTATTCCTATACAAGACTTTTCCTCTTAATATCCGACGTTCCTGATCCTGGGCCAGTCCGGAAGAAAGAAAAGCAAATAACATGAGGAATGAAAAAAGGGCGGTCTTATTCATGGTGGTAAACTAACATCAATATATAAAGAAAGGACAAGTAGGGTTCATAAAAAAATTTCTCGCCATTAAACTTATGTTAATATGCTCTGAATTTTGAGAATCATACTCCCTTTTTCGCAAAATAACTGCATCCATTCAACTTAATTTAGAGAATGGAAAAAAACAACAATTCCATTTACCCCATAAAATCGTATTTGGGGGTATAAAGTTAGCAGAGTATAGATATAATCCTATTTTTGTTAGTCCTGATTTCCGAGAATATAAAAGATCGGAAGAGCGTCGTGTAGGGAAAGAGTGTAGATC